>JBBRLW010000456.1:0-1757 GCA_038231115.1 Bacteroidia bacterium | reverse complement strand
CATCAATTGATATAGCCCAGTTAAAGTGATAGGTATCACAAATAACGTAATCAAGTAAATGTGCCGTATCTATTTGAAGTGACTTCATAGCGGAGTCATTGTGGAAAAATTTGTCGATCTGATTACTATCGATATTTAGACTTGATGTAATCTTTTGATATATGTCTTCGTTAAATCGGATTCTTTGCATCCTCATAACAACCTCCTCCGTCTTTCCTTCCAGCAAATGACTCCTGAGTGTGTCCAGATTATCATTAGCATGGATCAAATAGCGGCCTGGAGCTATCACCTTATTTTTGAAGGAATTACCAAGCTGAGTGTTCAAATTTTCGGGATGCTGTACAAGCTTGCGCCGTATCAATTGTGAATGTAGGGAGTCATAATTGTCTCCCCTTTTTACATAAATATATGACTGCGATTGACTTGGAGGCATTAGAAAAGTAATGCTGTCGTAAAAGCGATTGTATGAACGCAGATCAAGGTATAAGCTGACCACGCATCCCGCAATAATAAACAGACTGATGATATAGACAATTCTCTGACGCATCATTTTGATATCATATTAGACAATTGTGCAAGCTCCTCATCCCTGGGATATTTGTTTCGTAATTTAGTAAGCATACTCAGAGCCTGATCTCTTCTATTTTCCAACAATAATAAGCGGATTTCATTGATCTGTGCTGGCTTATACTCTGTATTGAGATATAAAGACTTCTTAACCGCAGTCTCTGCGTTTTTGATGTCCTTTTTCTGGAGGTAGTAAAGGGACATATTGTTCCATGCTGAAAAGCTCTTGGGATTTTCTTTGAGAACAAAGCTGATCTTTTGAAAAGCATCTGTAAGATTTCCCGTGTGGAGCAATCCTCCCGAGAGTTTGTTCTGATAATCGAGATTATACTTCTCTAACTGACATGCTTTGGTGTAGTAAAGCACTGCCGAGCTAAAATTAGATATATCATCATAGCTCTGGCCAATCTGATAATAGGTGAGTGCATTTGCATCCTGAGGGCTTTGCAGTATTTTCAGCTGATCAGCCAGCTTGACTATACTTTGAGGATCCTTATTAAGGAAGAAATAATGGATATAAATTGAGGGATACATATTCGCCTTTAAACGAATTATATACTTGTGCGCGGAATCCAGATTATACCTCTTCTGCTCAAACTTCTCAAAGAAGAACAGATAGGCTTTAGCGAGGCTGAGATTATCAGGATTTGAATTGTTGAGGCACTGGAGTCCCTTAAACTTCCCGACACTATTTGACATATCGGTATTTTTGGGAGAATCCGATTTCTGAATCCTAATGTAATGATCTGTAATTGATACGTGTGGGATATCTACAGCCCCGGACTTGGGCATGTGGCAATGTATACAGTCGTTCTTCTGTAATAGTCTTACCGATTTGGAAGCAAGGCATGGATGCTCATCCTTATGATGGCAGCTTTGGCATTTATTATTGAAATAATTAGCACTAAGGGCTTTTACACTGATATGCGGATTATGGCAGGTAATACAATTGAATCGGGTCAATGAGCCTGATTTATTTGAGGATAGAAAGCATTTGCTACGTTTCAGGCGCTGCGCATGAGCGGCCATAAGGAATCCTTTCTCATCATTTTGATAGGTTGGCAGGTAAATATCCATTACGGACGAGAGTTTCATGCCGGGTCTGAAATCGAAAAAAGATTTGCCAGGCTTGAGAACTGTATTTCCCTGGAGATGACACCTCTGGCATATATCTATCTGAAGGCTGTACT
>JBBRLW010000455.1:0-1757 GCA_038231115.1 Bacteroidia bacterium | reverse complement strand
GAGGTTCAGCGGCTTCTGTAGCGCCGGAGAGGCGAAGGTATTATCCACAACCAATAAGGCATTCGAGGCTTTGGCCAATTTCCCAAGTGCCTGAATATCTGATATTTTCAGCGTCGGGTTGGTCGGCGTTTCAATCCAGATGAATTTCGTCCGGGGCGTAATCGCATCGGCTACATTATAGATATCGGAAGTATCCACATACTTGATCTTGATTCCGAAACGGGAATAAATATGCTCGTAGATCCTGTACGTTCCGCCGTAGATATCATCTACGGCTACGACTTCATCTCCGGCGCTGAGCAGCTTGATGACCGCATCGATGGCTGCAAGTCCGGAGGCAAATGCGAATCCGTGAGTGCCCTGCTCGAGCTTCGCCAGAAGCTCTTCAAGCGCCTGACGCGTCGGATTATTGGATCGTGCATAGTCAAATCCTTTGTGGACGCCCGGCGCCTCCTGTATGAACGTAGAGGTCTGATAGATAGGCACTGAGACCGCACCCGTCAAGGGATCCACCGGAATGGACTTGAGGATGTAGGTCTCTTCATGGAGTCCCTGCTGATGATGGCTGCTCTGTGCTGATGATGACGTTGTTGTTGTCATAGCATCATTGACCCTCAGGCCATTGGCGGTTGAATTTGCTGTTGTTGTCATTTCCTTGAAGTATTAATGTTGTTTAAATTACAATGTATCAATACGTTGAGATTACAGCATAACGAATCAGGAAAGGAAGGGACAGAAAACGGACAGAAAACGGAGAGAAAGGGAAGAGGAAACGAATCCATAGAGGAAAGCCAGGCTCCTTCCTTCAGGAAGGTCAATACATCATTGAGCCTCCGGAAAAGGGAGTCGGGTACTTCATCGGAAATAGGATACGTCGGGATATGTTCTTTGTGTGTACAAGGATCAGTATCTGCTGTTTATTTCCGATAAGCCGGAACGAGCAGCTCTCTGAGCGTCAGTATAGTGTAGCGTGCAGGAACCCGTAGAAATTCCATCAATTGAGCCGGATATATACCTCTGAAGCCGCTATCCTCCCTTGAGGAACAGGTACATCAAATATCATATATATAAAGCTAAGGCTGAAGGAATTAGAGGTGCCTCCGCTATAAAATACAGACAGGAGAACAATACTTTTCCGCTCATCTTCCCTCTCTGCGATCCATGATCGTTTAAAATCATGACACCTCAGGAGGTGGGAGTTAGCACCTGTATCCGTTTGATTATGAGGAAGATACTGTCCGATTGCCTTGCAATCCGGACATATCTGTCTCATTGGCTCAACCGAATATGGTTGCCAAGGCTTCACAGGGCCCATCCCTCAGCCTTTCTTGATAAGCTACACTACAAAAAGAACGAGCCGCAAAGGTAATAACGCATCATCCATAATTGATGCCTCAGAAGCAATAATTATTTGATCCCGTCCCGTCCACTGTCAGCGCGTGCACGGCAACACGCCGACTATTACACGCTCGCCCGAAGCAGACCGTCCTACACCCGCGCCACCTTACGCGCTCGACGGGATTTATATCCCGTCGCCCGACAAACAACAGGATTTATAATCCCTTTCCTTCCACGCGCTCGCGCGAAGTGTTCCGTAGGGACACTCGTGTGTACCAAATATGGGCTTCTCCAGACTGCTGACCCGCAAATTCTCGTCCTGCGGGTACCCACGCGCCGACCCCTACTACGCGCCGACCCCTACTACGCGCCGACCTTTACGCGCTCGACGGGATTTATAATCCCGTCGCCCTTTCCTT
>JBBRLW010000454.1:0-1760 GCA_038231115.1 Bacteroidia bacterium | reverse complement strand
TGCGAGCATTGTTCGGAGTGGGGAGTTCTTAATCATGCGGAAACCCTCGGACTGGAGGATATCAAAGGAATCATACGCAATATAGAGTCAAAGGGAAGCTCCCAGATTCAGCTGATGGGAGGCGAGCCATTGCTGAGGATGGATATCCTGCTGGATATTCTTGAATCCTCGCAAACAGCTACCGAGTACTGGGTACTCAGCTCTGGAATCAACCTGACAGCCGATAATGCCCGCAAGCTCAAAGCCGCCGGACTCAAGGGCGTAGCCATCAGCATGGATCATTATGATCCGGCGCGGCATAATGCGTTCAGAGGCTCTGCCAAGTCATTTGAGTGGGTGCAGAAGGCGATCCGTAATGCGCATGAGGTCGGATTGGTCACTACGCTTTCCCTTTGCGTAACACGTGCATTTTTGGAGGAAGAAAACGCGCTCATCCGTTATGCAGGTCAGGCAAGGGAAATGGGCGTGTCCTTTATTCAGTTGCTGGAGCCGCGTGCCGTCGGGAATTATCAGGGACAGGATATTGATCTGAGTCCGGCTCAGGAGCAGATCCTCGAGGACTTTTACCTCCGCCTGAATTACGAGCCGAAGTTCAAGGACTATCCGATTGTATGTTATCACGGATACCATCAGCGGCGTATCGGCTGCTTCGGCGGAGGCGATCGGAATCTGTATATTGATACCGATGGAGACCTCCACGCCTGTCCTTTCTGCCAGAAGAAGTCCGGCTCGGCCTGTGGAAGCCATCTCGATGCATCACTTGCCAGCTTACAGGCCGAAGCCTGCCACAAATATCAAAGCACTGATTTTTAATTAATATATGGGAGTTGAATTCAGCCAGATGGCTGCCTGGTATGAGTATAGTCCGGTAGATAAGCTCACAGAGTATCCACGTCAGGTATTAGCCCTGGCGGAGAAATCCGTTGCGCAAGTGCTTGCCGCCACGGAGACTCCGCAGATCAGCCATCTGATAACAGCCACGTCATGTCCGGATATGTTAGCGCCCTCACTGGGGCAGATGCTAACAGAGCGCTATCATAGCAATTTATCGCAGTGTCAGGCTATTGATATGGTGCAGGGATGCGCCGGAGGCGTATCGGCAATGATATTAGGCAGTCAGCTGGCGGAGCTGAATAAATCTTCCGTGCTGGTTATAAAGTCTGATGCGGCGCGCAAGGCTACGTCAGAATCTTCCGAGCTACATAAAGTATTCGGCAATGGATCTTTTGCCTGCCTTATAACATACACGGAAGATAATAAGCGCCTGATCCATTCGCGTTCCCGTCAATATGCAGGGCTCTCGGAAGTAGTAACAATTAAGCTCGGACATGATGCCGATGCCATCATTCGGCGCGAGATTGCGGATATGAGCGGAGATCAGCGTCAGCATTTGGGATTATCGATGAATAATTCTCAGGCAATGGCACTGCTCAGCCATGCCGAGGGCTTTTATCAGGATTTTGTGCGTGAGTCCGAGGCTCCGGATATGATGATTTTGCATCAGGCCAATCCCGTGATTGTCCGGCACCTTGAAGGCATATTTTCTAAGTATGAAGTTGAGTTTATTAACACAGCTTCGCTGGCAGGAAATTGCGGGGCTGCAACCGTAGGAATTGCCTTACATCATGTGTGGAAGCAGGCGGAAGGTAAAAAAGTGCTCCTATGCAGCTATGGTACCGGGGGGATGATTACGGCAGGATTATGGCAATTTTAAGCGGGACTGAACTGTATGGATCATAACATAGAAACGTTTTTCACCT
>JBBRLW010000453.1:0-1765 GCA_038231115.1 Bacteroidia bacterium | reverse complement strand
TGATCTTCTCGCTGAAACCTTTAAAGAGATCTCTTTTAAGGTAAGCGGTCACGATATCCTGGTCAAATACTTTTCTTTTATCGATTTTGCCAAAGCGGGTAAAGGCCGAAAACAGGTTGTTTCGCTGGTAAAGATAACTATCGCTCAGTAAAGCGACCTGGTTCAGGTCATGTGTGAAACTTATACCGGCCTCGGTCCAGTGCTTCCTGGACAGGATATAATCCACACTGGTTCCGAATTTGACATCCTGATCTTTAGTTCCATAAGCAAAGTAACCACCCAGTATCCATTTTTTATTAAAGCTTGAATTGGTTTTAAACCCGATGCGGATACGGTTTCCTTCCACATTATTATAGCTGTAAGAGTTTAGCAACGGCCCAATACTGATATCTCCGTCGCGGTAATAACCGTTGATCAGCACATCAGCAACCATCAGGTAATTTCTTACTGTCGGTAGGGATTTGACGGTATCAATAAGATGATAGACTGATTTTTCCGCCAGCGTCAAAGAGTCAGGCCGGCTCATATCCCAGTAGCGTTCATCCTTCGTTTGCACATTATCCACAATCGTGATCGTTTCCTTAAAGAAACCCGGAGGATATACTTTATTGATGGCCTTATTTTTATTCACTGTATATAGTTTTGCCAGCAACCCGCTACTGTTACTTGTCAGCTGGTCTACTTCCACCAATATCCGGGTTTTTCCGGACAACCAGGGTTCGTCAGGCCTGCTGGCTTCCATTTGCTGGTGAACCGATATCTGATGGATGAAATTGAGGTTAGCTGATGGCGCTATCGTAGCCTTAACCTGGTAGAGTGCATAATTTTCCTGGGCTATCCAGATCGTGCCAGTGAAGGCAAGATCCTGCGGACGCTTTGGCTTAAAAGAAATCTGGTAACAGGTTTTACCATTAACAACTGCATTCCGGTTATCCAGCTCATAATCATACCAGCCTTTCCAGCTATCGCTCAATGGCGACACAAAATCCTTGCCTGCAGCGCTCACAAAGTTTTTATAAAAATTATATTGCTGGAAAGTACTGCCGGTAAGTTGTGCAAGTAATGTGCCGTCCTCAAACCCGATTCCATTGGCTTTAGTTCGCTTGATGTCCTCTTTTTTTGCTTCCGGCTTGCCCTGGTAAAAGAAATCGGATATCGTTTCAGAAAGGAACAAGGGCAGAACCGGCATTTTATCCGCGTCTGTGACCTTGAGGCTGTCAGCCATAGAGAGGGCCCTTTCAATAAATTTCTTCCTGAGCAGTTTCTCGCTCAGATGATTGGCATCAAGCTCAATTCGGCTGTAACTTTCATATTGATAGGATTGCAGGCTTCGGGGATCGTTTCCAGCCTTGTGACGTATCACCTCTTTCATGATCGCCCAGGCGGGATTGACATAGCCTTTCGGCCCAATCCTGACTTCGTGCAAGGTTTGTGAGGAGGGTTGAAGTTGTACGTTTAAAGCCTGCGCAGGAGCATTAGTGATGAAAACTGATTTCGGTAGATACCCGATGCAGCTGATGATAACGGAGTCTTTAATTCTGGTCAAATTCAAGCGAAAATTACCATCAAAATCAGAATGGGTTCCGACGGATGTTCCTCTGACGGCAATAGTTGCGTAAGTTATCGGTTCTTTAGTGTTGCCATCTGTAATTTTCCCGGTGAGCAGTATTTTCTGCGCAGACGCCGATCCCCCAACCAGGGAGATTAAAAAGATTAAGACTGATATTTTCTGATTATTCCGGGGAAAGTATACCAGCATTCCGCT
>JBBRLW010000452.1:0-1767 GCA_038231115.1 Bacteroidia bacterium | reverse complement strand
TCCGAGGAGCAGAAGCGGAAATACCTACCGAAGCTGGCTTCCGGAGAACAGATCGGCGCCTTTTGTCTCTCAGAGCCCGAGGCCGGATCGGATGCTACGTCCCAGCGTACTACCGCTGATGATCATGGAGACCATTATATCATCAACGGCACCAAAAACTGGATTACCAATGGTAATTCGGCTTCCGTATATCTCGTTATAGCCCAGACGCATAGAGAGCTAAAGCATAAAGGAATCAATGCCTTTATTGTAGAGAAGGATTGGGAAGGTGTTACTGTCGGCAAAAAAGAAGACAAGATGGGCATCCGCTCATCCGATACGCATTCCCTAATGTTTCAGGATGTGAAAGTCCCGAAAGAGAATCGTATTGGCGAAGATGGCTTCGGATTCAAATTCGCTATGAAGACCTTAGACGGCGGACGTATCGGAATTGCTTCTCAGGCGCTTGGAATTGCTTCCGGTGCTATGGAATTGTCCCTGAAATACTCCAAAGAGCGTCAGGCCTTTGGAAAAGAAATATCACGTCACCAGGCGATCCAGTTCAAGCTGGCAGATATGGCTACACGAATTGAAGCATCCCGTTTGCTTTGCCTCAAGGCAGCGCAGATGAAGGATAATCACGAAAATTATGGAATTCAGGCGGCGATGGCGAAAGTATTTGCTTCGGAAACAGCTATGTGGACAACGACCGAGGCCGTCCAGATTCATGGAGGCTACGGATATGTCCGTGAGTATCACGTAGAGCGCATGATGCGCGACGCGAAGATTACTCAGATCTATGAAGGTACTTCCGAAGTGCAGCGCGTTGTTATCTCGCGCTCCCTGATGGAAAGATAGGCTATACACTGAATCCCATTCAATAAACAGATAATCAGCTGCTGATATCTGTACTGAACAACATTGACAACAAATACACTTCCGGCACAGCCTATTACGGAGCTGATTCCTATACTTCAGGCTCGCCCGAGGCGGATCGTCATCACGACGCATCGCAAGCCGGATGGTGATGCCTTAGGCTCCTCCCTTGCGCTGATGCTTTTCCTGCGTAAGCTCGGACATCAGGCGCATGTTATTACTCCAACGGATTATCCGGACTTTATTCACTGGCTTCCGGGCGAGGATCAGGTGATCGATTTCTCCAAAAAGCCTGACCGTGCTACACAGCTGATTCAAGACACAGAACTGATATTCTGCCTCGATTTTAATGCCCTCAGTCGTATTGAAGCCCTGGGAGATATTATTCAGGCGACTTCCGTACCCAAAGTGATGATTGACCATCACCTTTTTCCGGAGCCTTTTGCGCAATATGCGCTTCACCAGACCGATGCCATATCCACCTGCACGCTCATCTATGACTTTATTGTCATGATGGGACGCGAAGACCTGATTGACAAAGATATTGCTACCTGCATCTATACCGGACTGATTACCGACTCCGGTTCCTTCCGATATCCGCGTGTAACGCCTCATATTTTCATGACGGCTGCCGCTTTGCTTGAGGCCGGTGTGGACTACACTATGGTCTATCGCAACCTGTTTGACCGCGCCAATGAGAGCCGCCTCCGATTCCTGGGCTATTGTCTGTCGGAAAAGCTTGTCATCTGCAAAGAGTACCGTACGGCCTACATCTCCGCCTCGCGCGATGAAATCCGTGCTCATAACGTCATCACCGGTGATACCGAGGGCATTGTGAACTATCCTCTTTCGCTTGATAATATAGTTATGGCCGTGATTGTCCTGGAGCGCGACGATATGGTCAAGCTCTCG
>JBBRLW010000451.1:0-1778 GCA_038231115.1 Bacteroidia bacterium | reverse complement strand
AGGGCTGGAGCATCCGGATGATCTCATCAATGATCTCGCACGTGCATTGGATGCCATAGCGCTTACATCAGACCGTCAGGCTTTTGCATCCCTGGCTGTGGACGCTGAAATCGTTAGTAAATAAACCTGAAATAATATCAATATGACACGCGATACACTTAACATAGGACTTTTTGGATTCGGATGCGTTGGCAAAGGCCTGTATGATGTCCTTGAGCATACCCAGGGCCTGAAAGCGACCATCAAAACGATTGTTGTAAAGCATCCGGGGAAAACACGTGCCCTGCCTCCCGAGCGATTCAGCTACGACCCGAAGCTGATCCTGGAGGACGACAGCATTAACGTTGTTGTAGAGCTGATTGATGATGCCGATGCCGCCTTTTCCATCGTCAGGGAAGCCCTGACGCGGGGCAAGGCAGTAGTCTCGGCAAACAAAAAGATGATTGCCGAGCATTTCAACGAGCTCCTTGAGCTGCAGCGCATCCACAATGTGCCGCTGTTGTACGAGGGTGCGGCCTGCGCCAGTATCCCCGTTATCCGGAATCTGGAGGAGTATTATGACAATGATCTGCTGACTTCCTTAGAGGGAATCGTCAATGGATCAACGAATTATATTCTGTCGAAGATGCATACGCTGGGTCAGGATTATGCCGGAGCTTTGTCAGAGGCTCAGGCGCTGGGCTTTGCCGAGTCTGATCCTGCGCTGGATGTCAACGGCGATGATGCGCGGTACAAGCTCTCGCTCCTTGCCGCCCATGCCTTCGGAATTTTTGTACGTCCGGAAGATATTTTCCGCTATGGTATTAGCTCCATCGGACAGGAGGATATCCGGTATGCCCGTGAGAAAGGGCTGAAAATCAAGCTCCTTGCTCATGCCAAAAAAGCGCCGGAAGGTTTGCAGCTCTATGTGATTCCGCATTTTATCCCCGCCGGTCACAAGCTGCATGGCATTGACGAGGAGTACAATGGCGTATTGGTGGAGGGTGTTTTTTCAGACAAGCAGTTCTTTTCCGGAAAGGGTGCCGGTGCCTATCCGACGGCTTCGGCGGTACTTTCCGATCTCTCGGCGCTGACCTATCAGTACCGCTATGAGTACAAAAAGATGGGACGCGAGCGTGCCGGCGATACGGCTCAGGCGGCATCAGCCTATGATGCCGATCCGCTGATCCGGATCTATTGCCGCTATCCGGCGGCACCGGAGCATAATCATTCCGCGCTCTTTGCCAGCGTCGAGGAGTCGTATTCTTCTCAGGCCTTCAATTACCTCAGCGGGACGATCCGCCTCGGGGATCTGCATCGGAGCGGCCTCTGCGAAGACCGCGAAGTCTTCCTGAGCGTCCTGAATTAGAGCGGATCAGGTTCGTGAATTTTTCTTCATATATAATTATTTGATTGTAAAATCCGCAGGTTTCATCAGCCTGCGGATTTTTTTGTGTGGGAGCTTATCGGGCTACTTGCTTAGTCTATTTCTAAACGGGATTTGTAAATTTTGTTCGATGGATAGTTTCAGCTATGGGTACTATATTCGTGGTGTGAGAGAAGACGCGATGGGAAGGTGTAAAAATCAGTGGAAGAGCTTAGGCAGTGGTCTGGTGAGAAATTGTCAGCGGCTGACTGCGCTTGATTTGTGTGGTCAGGTTGGTTTGCAGACTATGCTGAGCAAAATGCAGATGTTGCGAAAGGAACAACCCTAACGCCTCATACAAAAAATCATGATTATTCTATACATATTCAAATAAACCAAAAGTCAAAATGAAGAACTTTATTAGGGTAATTTT
>JBBRLW010000450.1:0-1785 GCA_038231115.1 Bacteroidia bacterium | reverse complement strand
GAAGTAAATTCCGCCATCAGGCAGAATATAATAATCCAGGGGAAGCTCATCACTCAAATTTACAATTTCATGGTGGAACACGCCTTACCGGATATAGAGTATACTCATAATAACAGATTCCAAACGGACTTTAGTCCGGCAAGAGGTATATTTGCAGGAAATTTTTCAACAGAGAATGCAGCCAATCAGGATGGTTGACCTACTGGGTCAGCATCGTAAAATAGAGGATCAGATCAATCAGGCTATGCGCTCTGTAATGGATACGACCGCTTTCATAAAGGGTCCACATGTAGCTCAGTTTGAAGCAAATTTGGCGCGTTATCTTGGTGTCAAGCACGTTATTGGCTGCGGTAATGGCACTGATGCTCTTCAGATTGCACTAATGGCGCTAAATCTTCCCGCTGGTTCGGAAGTAATCACCCCTGATTTCACATTTGTAGCAACCGCAGAAGTTGTCCTTCTTCTGGGATTGACACCTGTTCTGGTGGATGTAGATCCCGATACTTTCAATCTTGATATTCCTGCATTGAAGCGCGCCATATCGGATAAGACACGCGTAATTATTCCGGTACACCTCTTCGGTCAATGTGCTGATTTAAAGAGTATTATGGATATAGCTAAAGCGCATGATATCTATGTAATTGAGGATACGGCTCAGGCTACGGGGGCTTCCTATTGTAAAGAAAAAGGCTTTTCAGGCAAAGCCGGAACCATTGGTCATATTGGATGCACCAGCTTTTTCCCTTCCAAAAACCTTGGATGCGCCGGTGATGGAGGTGCCATTTTCACCAATGATGATGCGCTTGCAGAGCAGATTAAATCCATAGCCAATCATGGACAGGGAGATCAGTATTATTACAAAAATATCGGAGTAAATTCCCGTCTGGATACCCTTCAGGCTGCGCTTCTGGATGTTAAGCTACCTCATCTGGATAGCTACAATCAGGCTCGGAGCCAGGCTGCATCTTATTACGACGAGGCATTTAAATCCAATCCACATCTTCAGATCCCGAGAAGAGTGTTTGAGTCCACACATATTTTTCATCAATATACGCTCAAAGTTCTCAATGGAAAGCGGGACGAGCTTATGCAGCATCTTAACACTTCCGGCATACCGAATAAAGTATATTATCCGGTACCGATCCATAAAAATGAGCCTTATGCGCTTCGCTGCCGATTCAATACAGAGGATCTGGGCAATACCCGTTCGCTGTCGGATTCAGTGATTAGCCTTCCCATGCATACAGAGCTAACTGAGGATCAGCTAAATCATATTACCCAAACGGTAAATCAATTTTTTAATTAAACTCAAAACATCAGAATATGCAAATTGCAGTTGTAGGAACAGGATACGTTGGTTTAGTGACAGGTACCTGCTTCGCAGAAAACGGTAACAATGTAGTCTGTGTGGACATTGACGCAGCTAAAGTCGAAAAAATGCGCAATGGCATTATGCCGATCTACGAGCCGGGTCTGGATACTCTTTTCGAAAGAAATATCAAGGAAGGCCGTCTCAGCTTTACCACCAATTTAGAGGAAGGCATCGAAAATGCGAAAGTTATACTGCTCGCTCTTCCAACACCCCCGGGAGCGGATGGGGCAGCCGATCTGAAATATATTCTTCAGGTAGCCGATCAGTTAGGTCCTATGCTGAAGCATTATGCGATTATAGTAGATAAATCCACGGTTCCTGTTGGAACAGCGGATAAGGTTCGGGAACGTATTGCAAAAGGCGCCAAAGTCGAATTTGATGTGGTATCCAATCCGGAGTTTCTCCGCGAAGGT
>JBBRLW010000449.1:0-1786 GCA_038231115.1 Bacteroidia bacterium | reverse complement strand
GCTTACTTCCTGATCCAACTGACCGAGAATAACTTCCTAACTCCGAAGATTACTGGATCAAAAGTCAGCATTAATCCTCTGGCTACCTTTATGTCCCTGATTCTGGGAGGTATGCTCTGGGGGGTATCCGGAATGATTATCTTTATTCCGGCCATAGGAATGATAAAAGTCATCTGCGATCTGGTCTATGATCTACGTCCCTGGGGCTACCTAATTGGAGAGGAAGAATAAAATTCCAGTAGAAGGGAATTAGTCCTCGAGTCTGGTCTTCTTATGCTTGAGGACTTTAGCCTCAATAAAGAATATGATCTCCTCAGCGATGTTCTTAATGAGGTCACCAACGCGCTCTAATTTGCGGTGGATCAGCAGCAGATATAAATCCTGATGGATATTGGTATTATTTTCCGAGAGATAATCAGCTATAACCCGCTGAGAGTCATGTGTGATCTGATCAATAAGCTTATCCTTCTCAAATACTTTCCGTGCCATGGAAGTATCTTCCATCTGGTACGACTGGATAACGGCATCCAGCATGGCATCGGCAATTTCAAAAGCTTTCAGAATCTGAAGGCGCTCCAGAAGCTCCGATGACCACTGTTCTTTCAGTTCCATGACGTTGCGGGAAATTCCTTCCGCATTATCACCAATTCTTTCCAGATGATAATTGATTTTGAGCGTAGCCAGAACAAATCGGAGGTCAATAGCAACAGGCGCAAAGCAGGCAATAACGTGCTCGCAGGAGTTGTCAATCATCAGCTCATAGCCGTTGACGCGCTTCTCGTTATGCATGACTTCCAGCGCCAGCTCACGATTGGAGGTCAGGAGTGCTTCCCGGCCCTTCTGAAGCTGATTTTTAACCACGTGCATCATTTCCAGCGTCGCTTCCTGAATTTTGTTCAGTTCACTCTCCAGATGTGTAATAGCACGTTTTTCTTCCATGTTGTTAACGCCGATTCTTAGTGTGTTTGTTGTTGCCATTTCTAAACTGATCCTCCTCTGATTCAGTAAAACATACTTAATGCCGGAAGAGATTCGCTATTAATAAATATACGATTAATTTCTGCAATAATAGTGAAAAAATGCGGAAAAATCAAATCCGGAGTGTTTATAGGCATATCAGCCAAATCTGCCGGTGATGTAATTCTGTGTCGTCTGCTGGACAGGCTTGGTGAAAATCGTATTGGTGTCCCCATACTCAATGAGGCTTCCCATATAGAAATACGCAGTGCAGTCACTTACACGGGAGGCCTGCTGCATATTATGCGTCACCATAATGATAGTATAGTCCTTTTTGAGCTGGAAGACAAGCTCCTCGATTTTGTGGGTAGAAATCGGATCTAATGCCGAGGTCGGCTCATCCATAAGCAATACCGATGGCTCGATGGCTAAGGCGCGGGCAATACAGAGGCGCTGCTGCTGACCTCCGGAGAGATCCATCGCCGATTTTTTCAGCTGATCCTTGACTTCCTCCCAGAGCGTTGCCTGTACCAGACTTAGCTCCACGCGCTCGTCAATGAATTTTTTGTCAGATACTCCATTGACCCTCAGCCCATAAGCCACGTTCTCGTAAATGGATTTGGCAAAGGGATTCGGCTTCTGGAAAACCATCCCGATCTGCTTGCGGAGCCTGTCCACCTGCATATTACGTCCATAGATATCATCTCCGTTGAGCTTGATGTCGCCTTCAATCCTGACGTTCGGAATCAAATCGTTCATACGATTGAACAGGCGGAGAAAAGTAGATTTCCCACAACCCGAGGGGCCTATGAGGGCAGTAACCGTATTC
>JBBRLW010000448.1:0-1809 GCA_038231115.1 Bacteroidia bacterium | reverse complement strand
TTACGTAAGGGTCAGATTCATTAGATATCATTAGGCCAATAAACAGGATACCTCTGTACTGAATGTTTTCTTTGTTGAGGCCTTTTATAGTAGGCTTAATAATTCTTTCGACGATCTTCTTTTCAATATCATCGTTCATAAAGGGTACTGGAGAAACAGCTCCCATACCACCCGTGTTAGGTCCCTGATCTTTTTCAGAGCGCCTTTTGTAGTCTTTTGCATTTGGAAGCAAGACATATTCCGAGCCATCCGTCAGAACAAAAACGGACACTTCCCTGCCTTTTAAAAATTCCTCAATAACGATAGTATCAGCCGCTTTCCCCAATTTTTGATGTGACCATAAGCTCTCTACAAATTCCTCGGCCTGTGATCTTGAATCACATATTGATACGCCTTTTCCTGCTGCCAGCCCGTCAGCCTTAATAACTATAGGTAAAGGATGAGTAGCCATATATGCCTTCAGCTCAAAGCTATTGGCATTGGTGAATGATCTATATTTAGCCGTAGGAATATCATTTCTAAACATAAACTCTTTGGCGAATTCCTTACTGCCCTCTAAGCGTGCTCCTGAAGCATCTGGCCCCAGGATGAGAACATTTTTCAATTGATCATCTGACCTGAAAAAGTCCACGATTCCTCTGCACAAGGGTTCTTCGGGTCCAACTATGATAAATCCTATTTCATACTCCAGAACAGTGTTTTTGACGGCATCAAAGTCGAGAATATTGAGTGGGAGATTTGTCCCTACCTGCTTTGTGCCCCCATTGCCTGGAGCTATGAATAAATGTTCATAGGCCGATTCTTTAATAAATGATGAGATAGAAGAAGCAATGGCGTGTTCTCTGCCACCACTTCCGAGAATGAGTATATTCATGACGATAATGCCCGACAAAATTACCTGATCCACACGATGATCATGCTAATTATGCAGTCCTTGAATCCATTTTAGTAAATTTGCGGTCGGCGTACTTATTGTAAATCGTCAAGCATATCATTTTCTATGTTCAATTTTCTCAGCAAAACCGTCTCATCTATTTTCGGGGGAAACAAATCAGACCGCGATTTGCGCTCTGTAACTCCAAGAGTAGCTGAGATCAACAAATATTACGATGAATTTAATGCCCTCAGCCATGATGCGCTGAGGGCAAAATCACAGGAGTTAAAAAACTTTATCCGTGAGAGCATTTCCGATATTACTGAAAAATCCAGTCAGATCAGATCGACCGTAGAATCACAGCCGGATATGGATATGGATCAAAAGGATGGCCTTTTCCGTGAGCAAGACACGCTTCTGAAAGAGAGAAATAAGCGTCTGGAGCAGGTATTAAATGATATACTTCCGCAAGCTTTTGCGGTAATGAAACAGGCGGCAAAGCGCTTCACCGAGAATACGGAAATCCGCACTATTGCTACCGAGCTTGACAGGCAGCTTGCTTCCCGCAAAGGCAAGCAGTATATCAAGATTGAGGGTGAAGAGGCTATCTGGGCTAATTCCTGGACGGCTGCTGGTGTTCCTGTTCAGTGGAACATGATCCATTACGATGTTCAGTTAATAGGGGGAATTGTTCTTCATGAAGGCAAAATAGCCGAGATGGCCACAGGTGAAGGTAAAACCCTTGTATCAACGCTGCCGGCTTATCTGAATGCCCTGGCAGGTTTTGGAGTCCATATAGTTACCGTGAACGATTACCTTGCACGACGTGACTGTGAGTGGAATGGTCCCATATTCGAGTTTTTAGGGATTACCGTTGACTGCATAGAATATTCTGAGCCTAACTCGGATGAACGCAGAGCGGCTTATCAATCTGA
>JBBRLW010000447.1:0-1820 GCA_038231115.1 Bacteroidia bacterium | reverse complement strand
TTTCTGGACATCTGTGACGGAAACATGGAAGAAGGATCCATGCGCTGCGATGCCAACGTTTCTATCCGGCTGCGCGGAGAAAAGATCCTCAATACCCGTACGGAGACCAAGAACCTGAACTCGATCCGGAATGTACAGCGCGCCATACAGTATGAAATTCAGCGTCAGATCGAATTAGCGGAGTCTGAAGGAACGGTAGAGCCGGAAACCATGGGATTTGATGCCGTTTCCGGAAAGACCTATACCATGCGCTCCAAGGAGCTTGCCAATGACTACCGCTATTTCCCCGAGCCGGACATTCCTCCGGTACAGGTAGCCGCAGCCGATGTCATGCTCATCAGGGAAAGTATGCCGGAGCTTCCGGCAGCTATGCACAAGCGATTGGTGAGCCTGTTCGGACTCTCGGAGTATGATGCCTCAGTCATCGTAGCTGAAAAAGAATCGGCGATGTACTATAATGAGCTGGCAGACCTCACTGGAAATTACAAAGCCGCCGCCAACTGGCTAAACGGACCCATCCGTAATTACCTGAACGAGAATGCCGTCGGATATGAGGAGCTGCCCGTCAATACGACGCAGGTAGCTGCGCTCATCAAAATGATTGATGAGAACCGGATCAGCTTTTCCGTTGCTACTCAGCGCGTATTTCCGGAGCTTGTCCGCCGTGGAAAGGATGTGCAGCCCGAGGCTCTGGTGTCAGAGCTTGGACTCCTTCAGGAAGATAACCTCGACCTCCTCAAAGGATACATTCAGCAGGTTATGGAGCGCAATCCGCAGAAAGTAGCCGAGTACCGTTCGGGCAAGAAAGGTATCGCCGGAATGTTCATGGGCGAGGTCATGAAGCTCTCCGGCGGCAAAGCCGATCCCAAGAAAACGAATCAGCTGCTCACCGAAGCACTCGATCAGATCCTATAATAATAGTGATATAATGGAGGAATATCTGACAAGCGTCCGGAAACAGTTTGAGTACTACAAGCTCCTCGGAGATAAAACCTTTGCACAAGTATCAGATGAAGCCCTTTTCTGGCAATACAACGAGGATAGCAACAGCATAGCGACCATCGTCAGGCATCTATCCGGAAATATGCGCTCCCGCTGGACCGATTTCCTAATCTCGGATGGCGAGAAAGAGTGGCGCCATCGTGATTCCGAATTCGAGAATCCTCCTGCAGGCAGAGCCGATATGATTCAGCTTTGGGAGCAGGGATGGAAATGCCTTTTTGAGGCGCTGGATAGCCTCAATGCCAGCAACTGGGACACGACCATTTACATCCGCAACCAGGGACATACGGTTATGGAAGCGATAAACCGTCAGCTGGCGCACTATCCCTACCATATCGGACAGATTATATTCATCGGGAAGATGGTATCCGTTTCAGATTGGCAGACCCTGTCTATAGCCCGAGGCCATTCCAATGATTTCAACAAAGAGAAATTTGCTCGGGAAAAGCATCAGGCACATTTCACCGATGAGTTTTTGAAGCCTCCCGGACATTAGATCAAAGCTCTTATTATCACTTAAATACTGACGGATAATATTTTTTGTCCGAAAATTGCAATTTGACAAAATGCTTATTGCTACTACATTTGCTGCCCATGAGATTTAGCGCTACCATATTTTCATTCATGCTCATTGTACAGATGCTGATTTTCAGCAGCTGTAATGAGAATAAAGCGAAGGATAACCAGTCCGCCCTTCCGGAACCTGCGGCTACAGCTACTGCCGGAGCCAATCCGGCGGCTGCCCTTACTCCAGCAGGGAAAATTCCGGATAGTACAATAGCCAAATTCAAGGCATTACCTGAAGAGCTTAAAAAAGT
>JBBRLW010000446.1:0-1844 GCA_038231115.1 Bacteroidia bacterium | reverse complement strand
CTACGAGAGCCGGAGCGCGTCAGCTGGTATCTCACAAGCACATCCTGGTAAACGGAGAGGTAGTTAATATCCCTTCTTATCAGCTGCGTCCGGGGGATAAGATCCAGATTCGTGAGAAATCACGTACGATGGAGAAAATCGAGGAGTCGCTTTCCCGTCGCAACAGCCGAAGCTTTAACTGGCTGGAGTGGAGTGCGGAAGAGAAGACTGGTACTTTCCTGGACTTTCCGGAGCGTGACCAGATTCCTGAGAACATCAGGGAGCAGCTCATCGTCGAATTATACTCTAAATAATCGTTTTTTAATTTTTATCCTTATACAATGGCAGTAATCGCTTTTCAAAGACCCGAGAAAGTTCTGATGCAGAAGACATCGGACTTCGAAGGATTTTTTGAATTTTCACCTCTTGAAAAGGGGTACGGCTCCACCATCGGAAACTCGCTGCGCAGAATTCTGCTTTCGAGCCTTGAGGGATATGCCATCACTACGGTGCGCATACCGGGAGTGGATCATGAGTTTACCACAATCAATGGGGTAATTGAAGATGTTACGGATATCGTCCTGAATTTAAAGCAGGTTCGGTTTAAGCCTCTTTCTGATGAGTCAGCGGAGAAGGTATATATTTCTGTGAGCGGCCAGGATAAGCTTCTGGCTTCTGACCTCAGCAAAGCATCCAGCTATTTTAATGTACTCAATCCTGATCTTGTTATCTGCAACATGGAACCTTCCGTGAAGCTGGAAATGGAGATCACTATTGATAAAGGACGTGGATACGTTCTTGCGGATGAGAACAAGCCTAAGGAAGCACCTATCGGGCTTCTGGCTATTGATTCTGTTTTCTCTCCAATTCGTAAGGTCAATTATACAATAGAGCCTACGCGTGTCGGTCAGAATATTGACTACGAGAAGCTTACTCTTGAGATCATCACCGATGGATCAATCAATCCGGAAGATGCCAACAAGGCTGCGGCTAAGATACTGATCCAGCATTACCTGATCTTTTCAGACAAAAGTATTGCGCTTGATAATGATATCCGCAAGGATGAGAACAAGGTGGATGAGAAGTACCTTCACATGCGCAAGCTGCTGAAAACTCCTCTGACGGATCTGGATCTTTCCGTGCGTGCTTTCAACTGTCTGCGTGCAGCTGAGATCAAAACACTGGGCGACCTTGTGCAGTATGATATTGCCGACCTGCTCAAATTCCGTAACTTCGGTAAGAAGTCATTAACGGAGCTTGAAGATCTGGTTCGCGATAAAGGACTGACTTTCGGTCTGGATATCCTCAAATATAAGCTTGACGAAGAATAGGCGTCTATTTCAATTTTTCATATCATTTAATCAGATTACAAAATGCGTCACGGCAGAACACATAATCATTTAGGGAGAACACATACGCACCGTCAGGCGCTCCTTTCCAACATGGCGACTTCCCTGATCCTTCACAAGCGTATTTCTACTACGGTAGCAAAAGCAAAGGAGCTCAGGAAGTACCTTGAGCCAATGATCACGAAGGCTAAATCGGATACTACGCACTCCCGCCGTCTGGTATTTGCGGAACTTCAGGAAAAAGAACCTGTCAAGATTCTTTTCTCTGAGATCGCGACTAAAGTAGGTGACCGTCCGGGTGGATATACCCGTATCCTTAAAACAGGAGCACGTCAGGGAGATAATGCAGATATGTGCATTATTGAGCTGGTTGACTTCAACGAGGAGTACACCATGAACAAAAACGCGGGCAAAGCGAAGACAACTACCCGTCGTGGGCGTCGTAAATCAGGTACTGGTGCCATGGATGCATCTGGTACTACCGCTGCAACATCTGTTGAGGATGCTACAGAAGTG
>JBBRLW010000445.1:0-1858 GCA_038231115.1 Bacteroidia bacterium | reverse complement strand
TCCTGTTTCGTAATATCTGATCAGTTTTTGAAGTGCAGTTTTCTGCTCCGCATTTTCAGCAACTGACTCTGCCTTTTTCAGCCAGTAAACTATTTTCTCAATGGCTCCGGAGTACATTCCTCCAACTTTCCAGACTTTTTCCTTGATTTGCCCATTTTCCTTGATGAGCTTACTATTCAGTCCGTATGCAATCGGAAACTTGTCCGTTTTATCCATTTTGGCTGCGTAATACTCCTCAACTTCTTTCTGTGTCAATCCATCATAGAAATTGTTTGCAGATTTTGTTACGTGATCAACATCTTTATCCAGATTGACCAGTTTGGGATCAAGAGTTGGATCAAAGAGAATGGGAATAATAAAATTAACAAATTGATCCACACTTTCTCCATTCCTTAAAGGAAGCTTATCGGCTTTAACAGCTGAGACCATTTTTCGGAAAAACTCCTGGCTAAACTCAGGAATAAACTTGCTGTTGGAATAATGATGATGTATCCCTGAAGAAAACCATACTCTTTTCATATACACTTCGAATTTGGCATACTCTGGCTCTCCCTTCATTGGCTTATAGCTCGTGTAAATAGCTTCAAGCGTATGGCGGATAATAAGGTTGTACTTATATTTCTGGTCCCATTCCATATCTCTACCCGAGAGAGCAGCCTGATAAAGATAGTAAGCCAGCTTTTTCTGATCCAAAGGAAGCTCATTAAATCCGGGGACCTGATACCTCAATACCTGAAGATCAGCAAACCTTTCTCCCTCAAACTGAAAATCAGACTTTCCGTTGGTGTTAACCATACTTTTTTTGGATTTGACCATTTTAGTCATTGGTTTCTTTAAAGTTTTCTGCCCATAAGACTCATTTATCGGACTTAGCAGAGTAATTCCGCCGAGAATCAGCGCTACTTTTAAACGATTATTCATATTTATAATTCTATTGCTCATTTAATCATCAATTGACGAATGTATTTTACCGGAGCGCTTCCGTAAGACAGAAAATTCTCATGGAATTTTTTAAGATTGAATTTGTCTCCCTCTTTTTTCATCATTTCAGCGCGAAGGGAATAGATATCCTGATAACCGCTGAAATAAGAACATAGCTGAACCTGAGTATATTGAACCCTTTTCCACTTGCCCTGAGCTTCCGCCTTTTCCTGAAAAGCTTCCTGAGTCAGAAGATGCATTGCATCTTCTTCAGACATATTCATACAGTGCACGCTGTAATCCAGAATAGTATTGCAGACCGTGCGGAGATGCCACTTGTAATACATCAGCCACATTTCCGGACTATTATTGCCATATCCATTTTCAAGCATCATTCGCTCTCCATATACAGCCCAGCCCTCTATCATGGCATTGTTCCCGAATAGCGTCCTGATTATGGATGGGCTTTGATTGGCATATACTAATTGCGTGTAGTGTCCCGGGATAGCCTCATGAATATTGAGAATCTGAAGCGTATAGGAATTATACTCTCTCAGCCAGCTTTCCGCTTTTTCCGGAGTATAATTTATCAATGGACTTACATTGTAATAGGTATTCCCATTTTTGTCATACGGACCGGGAGCAGAGATGGATGCGCCGGCAATTCCCTGCATGTAAGCGGGCGTTTCCCGTACTACCAAAGGCTTTTTTGGATCAATATAGATCAGATTCTTGGTGTCTATAAACTGAATGAGTTCTGGTATCTGATGTTTAATAGTGGCTAAAAATGAGTCTGGTTTGCAATGCTTCCTTGAAACAGTGTCCAATACCATTCTGATCATGGATAGGCTGTCCGCAGGTAAATCCTGATGGGGGAAATATCTGGCAAAAAGCTTTCGTGATATTTTGACCATTTCTGCCTGAACCTCCGCTTTAC
>JBBRLW010000444.1:0-1878 GCA_038231115.1 Bacteroidia bacterium | reverse complement strand
TGCAGTTATTGCAACTGACATTGACTATTCAGAAGTTGGCGGAGATAAAGGTATGCTTATGATTTGTATGAGCGGAACAGCTATCAAGCTCAAAAATCCGGAAATTCTCGGCCAGGATCGTGCAAGTCAGATCGAAGAAATTGCTCCGCTTCTCGATAGATTGAAATATCTGGGTTCCAGTATTTCCGATGAGATCTAATATCCCCCTACTCCCCCACCCGCTCCTCGCATAGCTCTATCAGCACGCCATTCGTGGATTTGGGGTGCAGGAAGGCAATGCGCTTGTTGTCGGCGCCATCTTTGGGAGCTGTGTGGATGAGCGTGAATCCGAGTCCCTGGAGGCGCGTAATTTCTGACTGTACATCGGCTACATCAAAGGCAATATGATGAATGCCTTCTCCGGAGCGTTCTATGAAGCGGGCAATCGGACTATCGGCGCGGGTGGATTCGAGGAACTCGATTTTGGTCTCCCCGATCCGGAAAAAGCTGGTGCGCACTCCTTCCGACGCTACTTCCTCTACTTTGAGAAGCTCCGCCTCTGATAGCTCGGCAAATAACGAATTCGCTGAAGCTAAATCTTTAACGGCAATACCGATATGCTCTATTTTCCGGAACATAATATCTGATTTATTTAATGACTGAATTAAAAGCTGTGCGGGGAGGCTTTGCTATGTTACAATTATAGTATCTTGAATTGCCGGATGGTCTCCATAGGCTGAGCTGTGGTCATAATCGCATTTCCTGCCACAAGGATGTCGGCGCCGGCTTCAATCAGCGCCGGAGCGTTGCTGAGCGATACTCCGCCATCAATCTCAATCATTGCCGATGACTGGCTGTCGGTGATCATTCCTTTTAATCTGCGGAGCTTCGCATACGTATGTTCTATGAATGCCTGCGCCGCAAATCCCGGATTGACTGACATCAGCAGAACCATATCCAGATCCTGGATAATATCGCGTAGAACCTCAACGGAGGTATGCGGATTAATGGCGACGCCCGCCTGCATTCCGGCTGATTTGATCTCCGATACAGTCCGGTGAAGATGCGTGCAGGCCTCGTACTGCACGGTGAGGATATCCGCACCCGCTGACTTAAATTCAGCGATGTATCGCTCCGGCTGGACAATCATCAGATGTACGTCCAAAGGCTTCTCCGCCATAGACTTAATCTGTTTGATAATTGGAAATCCGAACGTGATATTTGGAACAAAAACGCCGTCCATGACGTCAACGTGCAGCCAGTCACATTCCGACTGGTTCAGCATCCGCAGGTCATCTGCCAGGTGGAGAAAATCAGCGCTTAGCAGCGAAGGAGATATCAGAGCCATATTGCAGGCAAAGGTAGGAAAACTATATCCACAGGCTCAGCGAGAAGAGCAGCAGCGCGGATAATCCTGCCAGCAATAGCTCCGAATTGCGTTTGAGGATAGCTCTGCCCATCAAAGCAATGGCAGCATAGCCTATAATGCAGGCCAAAAGGCTGAGAAATATATTCTTCAAACCCGCTGCCGGCATTCCACTGAGGAAATGCACCATACTATTGAGCCACTGGACCATCAGTCCGATATAATGTCCGAGAAAGGCTGCTGCCGGAGGATAATGCAGCGCAGCAATACCGAGAAGCATGGCTCCGGCAAAGAGCAGGACATTGGTCAGCGGAATGACGATCAGATTAGCAGGAAGAAAATACATCGGGAACATTCCGAAGTAATACAGCGATAGGGGCAGAGTCATCAGCTGGCAGGCTAATGAGGCGGCTGTAATTCCCCAGAAAAATGCGATGATCCTGTTGTCTGGCTTCCAGAGTCTCGATATCGGCTCATACAGCCAGACCAATCCGATGACCGCTGCATACGATAGCTGCAGGCTCATGCTATAG
>JBBRLW010000443.1:0-1887 GCA_038231115.1 Bacteroidia bacterium | reverse complement strand
CAGCATGCATATACGAAGAACTACTATTTCTCCGCCAAGGGAAATGATCTGAATACGGGGCTGAGTCCGGCAAAGGCCTGGAAGAGCTTTGGGAATACGTATTCCTACACCTTTAAAGCCGGAGATTCCCTGCTCTTGAACGGCGGAGATACGTTTTCGGGCAATCTGTACATCGGGGACAAAAATTTCGGGACAAGGCTTAATCCTTTGGTTATTACCAGCTACGGATTGGGCAAAGCAGTGATCAATGCCGGTAACAGCTACGGCATATTCTGCTATAACAATGGCGGAATAACGATTAGCAAGCTGATTATCAAAGGATCGGGGATCAAAAGCAATACAGCGGATGGGGTGTACTTCTATCTGGATATCAAGAAGGCCAAAATGATGTCCGGTATTGTGCTGGATGAGGTAGAGGTCAGTGGCTTCGGCAAAAGCGGAATCGATTTTCTGGCCTATCCTTCAGATACGAGCCGCTCCGGATACCGCGATGTACTGATCACCCGATGCCAGTCGGATAACAATGTCTTTAACGGAATCAATCTGCTGGGAAGCTATTCAACTAAAGATACGCTCTACTGCCACAAAAATTTCTACATCGGACATTGTGTAACGCACTCCAACGGAGGCAGCGGCATCATTCTCGGTCAGCTGGATAGTGCTATTGTAGAGCGATGTGAGTCGTATAATAACGGACTCACGGGCGGCGGGGTCGTCGGTATCTGGACATGGGACTCACGTCATATCATTATTCAGTATAATGAGTCGTATTTTAATCATACCCAGGGATCGGATGGCGATGGATTTGACCTCGACGGGGGCGTCCGCAACTCGGTGATGCAGTATAATTACTCCCATAATAATCAGGGTGCCGGATATTTGGTGTGGCAATATGATGGCGCCCGCCGATTCAGCGACAATATAGTACGTTATAACATATCCGAAAATGATTCCCGCGGGCACTCCGGATACTATGGCGTTGTAGCCATCGGCATGGGAGATACTTCAGTGAACAGCGGCGTCCACAACGTGGATATTTATAATAACACGTTCTATAAAAATAAAATAGCGGGCCCCAATTCCGATCAGGGGCCGGCCATATCCGTTGATGGAAAGAATATAACGGGCATCAGAATCTACAACAATATATTTGTGCTTGACAGCACTTCCCGCTTCGCTTACATCCGATACAAATCAGGTGTCAAATTTTTCAACAATGATTATAGGAGCAATAAGGCCTTCTGGATCACGGAAGATGGTAGCGACTATTATACTCTCGCTGCCTGGCAGACCAATAAGAAGCAGGAAATAATCAACGGAAAGCGCAGCGGATACCTTGTTAATCCGCTGCTGACGGCTCCGGGAACGGTGGGAACGCTGGGGAATCCGGATTCGCTCTCCCGCATTTCTCAATACAGGCTGCTATCCGCTTCGCCGCTCATTAACAAGGGACTAAGCTCCGATAGCCTTGAAGGATCTCCGCAGACTACCGATTTCTATGGAGATTCTCTCCAGCCCTATCACGCGTTTAGTCTCGGAGCGCATGAGCCTCAGCCTGTGCATTATGCCCCTGTAGCGCGCTTTGCAGCCGCTAATGTCTGTCTCGGAGATAGCGCCGCTATTATGGACTCCAGTCTTCATGCGCTGAAATATCAATACGATTTTGGCGATGGCAGTTCCGATACTTCTGCCCGTCCCATCCACACTTATGCCGCCCCGGGCACCTATCTTATCCGGTTGAAAACGCTCTCACAATGGTCTAAAGCGGATTCTTTTCAGCAAAAGCTGACCGTCTATCCACTTCCCGACAGCCGATTTTCAGCGCGCTGGATGCCGTCGGCCAACAGCTTCCTATTTTCCGCCCGAGATACCACGCTCAGCGGATAT
>JBBRLW010000442.1:0-1895 GCA_038231115.1 Bacteroidia bacterium | reverse complement strand
TACGTCCTGAAACTCTAAGCTTTGCACCCCGATTCAAAAGAGGATCGGTCAGAAATAAGGAATAATAGCTCAGGAGGCAATTTTAGGCTTTGTGTGGTACATGATTTGTCATCCATGTTTCTGAAATGTTGTTACGATTTGAGTTTTTTATATTAAGTTTATAAGATTTTTTCATTACTTCCTCTGAAAGGTTTTTGGGTTTGAGTTTCATAAGTGGTTTGAGGTAAGTGTGTCTTGGTTTTTTTGCCTTTCAGAGAAGTATCAAATGCCCGGTGGCCCTAATCCCCGGGCATTTGATTTACAGCCTGTCCGTACCCCCGGACAGGCTTTTTTTTGTCCGGATGTCTCCATAGATCCTTGTATAGGACACTAAAAGGCACAAAAAAGCCCGCATCGTAGATAAGCACGATGCAGGCCATTAATTGGTATGTATGCAAGGCGATGCCTTACATAGCGTTATTCTTCGCCTGAGTGTAGCGCTCGGAGACCTGTTCCCAGTTCACTACGTTCCAGAAAGCATTGATATAGTCAGGACGGCGGTTCTGATAATTCAGATAATAGGCATGCTCCCACACGTCCAGACCGAGGATCGGCATTCCACGCTCTTCGGCTACATCCATCAAAGGATTGTCCTGATTCGGTGTGGATGTTACTTTCAGCGTACCGTTCTGGACAATCAGCCAGGCCCAGCCGGATCCAAAGCGAAGCGTAGCGGCTTCAGCAAATTTGGCTTTAAATGCATCCAATGATCCAAAGCTGGCGTTGATTGCCTCGGCTAATGGACCGTTCGGCTGTGTAGCGCCCGGATTCGGAGCCAGAATCGTCCAGAACAGACTATGATTGAAATGGCCTCCGCCGTTGTTACGGACAGGCGCGGGAAGAGAGGATATTTTTCCAAGGATGAGTTCAATTGGCTCATTGTCTTCCGGTTTACCGGCAACGGCTTCATTGAATTTCGTGACGTAGGTAGCATGGTGCTTGTCATGGTGGATTTCCATGGTTTTAGCATCAATGTGCGGCTCTAATGCGTTGAAAGCATAAGGCAGATCGGGTAGCTTAACTGACATATAGTATTATGTATTAAATAATTGATTGATAACTCAAACAAAGCTATGCGATAAAGGTTTACTTAAGCAAGGATTTAACACTTCTCAAAGTGACAGGCTCTTAATCTGCGCGTATAAACTTGCCTCGCCTGATTGCGTCAGCGGATCGGATTTCGTAGATATAGGCACCGCAGGGGAGTTCCCTGCAGGAAAGTCCCTCGGGCGTGTTGAATATGCGGAGCATAAGCTGTCCGGAGAGATTGTATATAAGTACCTCTCCCTGAATACATTTCTCGTCCTGATCTTGCAGATGCAGTACATCTCGCACGGGATTCGGATATGCCAGCGCGCTGGATCTATCAGATGATTGTATATCAGATATTTGCGTATAGCAGGATAATGTATTGTAGCCGCGTTTCCCGGCTTCACAGATGAGCTGCTTCCAGGCTAATTTGTCCTGACCCTTTCCCGGATACGTACGCATCCCCAGCGTGGCCAGAAAACTCAGGAAACCCGAGTCCTTTATGCCGTAAAATTTGGAATACTTCTGCACCGCCTGTGGCGAGAAGTCATGCATCCAGGTGAAGTCTATGAGATAAATGCGCGAAGCAAGACTATCCCAGGCGGAGAATGCCTGTGTAATAAACTGCGCCTGTTTGGCCTCCGAGCTGCCATTTCCGGCTCCGGAAGGATATCCGAACTGATAGAAGCAGATGGGTTTGGACGTATCCGGATTCATCCGCACAATTCTCCCCATATCCTGATGCACGCGTGCCGGCGCCTCAACAATAAAGGTTCCGGACTTAAAAGGATAATACGATACGCCGATATAGTCAGAATACTGATTAT
>JBBRLW010000441.1:0-1896 GCA_038231115.1 Bacteroidia bacterium | reverse complement strand
CTTCATGGATTGCCGGTAGAAAGAACTGGCAAAAAAATCTGGGAGATAAAATCGCGCTTTTGCCTCCTGCATCCCGGACGGTCTGGATGCATTGTGCTTCTCTGGGAGAATTTGAGCAGGGAAGGAATCTGCTGGAGCTTATCAAAAGACGTCAGCCGGAAACAAGGATTGTGTTGACATTCTATTCTCCATCAGGGTATGAAATGCGCAAGAACTACCCTTTAGCCGATATTGTCAGCTATCTCCCTTTAGATACTCCATCCAATTCGAGGGAATTTCTTGGTATTATCAAGCCTCAGCTGGCTATTTTCATCAAGTACGAATTCTGGTATAATATAATTGCGGGGCTTAGCCGGAGAAAAATTCCTCTGGTATTGGTCTCAGCAACATTCCGCAAGGATCAGATATTTTTTAAGTGGTATGGTGGATTGTTTCGGGATATGCTATCGCGAGTCAGCTACATATTTGTGCAAGATCAAAATTCCGAGCATTTGCTTGTCAGGTATGGCTTTGGAAATGCAGAGATTGCTTCGGATACCCGAATTGACCGTGTAGCGGAAATTACGTATGAAGCAAAATCAAATCCTGTACTGGAAGATTTCTGTGCCGGACAAAAAGCGGTCATCGGAGGGAGTTTGTATGAGGCAGAGTGCCAGATGCTTGCGGAAATCATGTTGAAGGGGGGTGTTCCGGATAAGATTATCATAGCGCCCCATATTATAGATGAGGAATACGTCAACAGGCTCTTCCAGCTATTTCCCGAGGGAAGCATTATTAGATATAGTCAGTACGATACAGGACAGAATAATGATTATCAATTACTTATAATGGATAATATGGGACTACTCTCCACTGCATACAAGTACGGAAAGTGGGCGCTCATTGGTGGAGGATTCGGGAAAAGTATCCATAATACGCTGGAACCGGCTGCCTTCGGATTGCCTGTGGTTTTCGGACCCAACTATCATAAGTTCAAGGAAGCGCATGAGCTATTGGCCTCTGGAGGAGCATACACATTCAAAAGTTCCGGGGATCTGAATCAGATTATAGTACAACTCAACGATCCCCATACCCTCGAAATCTCCGGACAGGCAAGTAGTGGATATATTCAGCAGAGGAAAGGAGGAACCGAACAGGTATATCAATTCTTACTGAGATACATTGCCGAAAACGCCAAAACATCAGTCAATGAGTCCTGAGCAGAAAAAAGCCTGGATTCAGGTACATGTATCGGTTTTTCTGTGGGGATGGACTCCTATTCTAGGCAAGCTGATCAGTCTGAGTCAGCTGCCGCTGGTTTGGTGGCGGATCGTATTTACCTGTCTCAGCCTGTTGCTGATTCCCAGAGTCTGGAAAAATCTAAGACAATTCAAGCGCAAAAATTATCTGAAACTGTTCGGGATCGGATGCCTGATTGCTATCCATTGGGTATGCTTTTATGGAGCTATCAAGGAAAGCAATGCTTCGGTAGCGCTAGTATGTCTGGCGACGGTCTCTTTTATGACGGCCTTATTTGAGCCGCTTATATTCCGGAAAAAGCATAGCTATAAGGAAATACTGTTGGGCGTAATTATAATTCCGGCTATTTATATGATTGCCAATGCACAACAGGGATACACGTATGGAATTATCCTTGGATTAATTGCGGCTGCTCTTGCGGCCATATTCAGCACACTTAACAAGTTCATGGTCACTCAGGAGGAGACCACAAATATTACATTCATTGAACTAAGCAGCGGACTTATATTCCTAACGCCACTTCTCCTGGTCAATTCAGGAAACGTATTTCAGTCCATGCTCCTGGTCAATAATGATGTGATTTATCTTCTATTGCTGGCAGTGTGCTGTACTACGGTTCCGTTTATGCTCTCGCTATCGGCATTGAAGCATGTATCG
>JBBRLW010000440.1:0-1896 GCA_038231115.1 Bacteroidia bacterium | reverse complement strand
TATATAATACCGAATATCATTGAAGAAGAAGCCGGCAAAGCCTCAGCGTGTGAATGTCATTACACTGGGATGTTCCAAAAATATATTTGATTCCGAAGCACTTATGGGGCAGCTCCATGGAAATGGTATTGAAACTGTCCATGAGCTGAAATCCAAAAAAACGGATACGGTGATCATCAATACCTGCGGATTTATTGATAAGTCCAAAGCCGAGTCCATTGATACCATCCTCGAATGGGCTGAGGCCAAAGAGAAAGGCAAGATCAGCAAATTAATTGTGATGGGATGTTTGTCGGAGCGCTACCGTGATGATCTGCGTTCTGAAATTCCTCAGGTAGATGAGTTCTTCGGTACCAGAGAGCTTCCTCAGATTTTAGAGTCACTGGGTGCCGATTATCGCCGCGAGCTCCTCGGAGAGCGGCAGCTGACGACTCCTTCTCATTATGCGTTCTTTAAAATTGCAGAGGGCTGCAACCGTCCCTGTTCTTTCTGTGCCATTCCATTGATGCGGGGCAAACACGAATCTACTCCCATCGAAGATCTGGTCATCCATGCACAATCTCTTGCTGCAAAGGGCACGAAGGAGCTTATCCTCATCGCTCAGGAGCTAACTTACTATGGAATAGACCTCTATGGAGAGCGCCGACTTCCGGAATTATTGAACCGGCTTTCGGAAGTTGAGGGGATAGAATGGATACGCCTTCAGTATGCGTACCCTTCGCAGTTTCCTATGGAATTAATCTCGGCTATTGCTGATAATCCCAAGGTCTGTAATTATCTGGATATGCCGCTTCAGCACATTAGCGATAATATGCTCAAATCTATGCGAAGAGGCATTAGCTCACGCAAAACCCGCGAGCTGATCGAAAATATACGTGCAATTTCTCCCGATATTGCTCTGAGAACAACTTTATTAGTCGGCCATCCGGGTGAAACCGAAGCTGATTTCCAGGAATTGCTTGAGTTTGTCAGAACTACAGAGTTTGACCGCCTCGGAGTATTTACCTATTCTCATGAAGAGAATACTCATGCCGGATCTCTTATAGATGATGTCCCTGATGATGTCAAACAATTGCGTGCGGATACGATTATGGAACTACAGCGGGAGATTTCACTGACAAAAAATGCCCTGAAGGTGGGATCTCAGATGAAAGTCATTATTGATCGCCTTGAAAATAATCATTGGGTGGGCAGAACGCAATATGATTCTCCGGAAGTAGATAATGAAGTATTGATTTCAACGGAGCAGTATGCCCGCATTGGAGATATACTCAACGTCCGCATAAAGGATGCTCTTGAGTACGATCTATACGCAGAAATTATCCATTAGGATAATTATTTGATACTAATACAGATCCTTATCCCGAAATTTGCAATATGGTCATCACTTATTATCGGGAAGGAGAGTACATCCTAAAAGTTAATGACCTCAGGGAAACTGTCAAAATTCAGCAGGAGCAAATTATCTGGGTGGATGTTAATTTCCCGACACCCGATGAAACTGACTTCGTAGAGAAATTCCTCAAAGTGGACCTTGGCTCGAGTCAGTTTGCTGACGAGATAGAGCTAAGCTCACGCTATACGGAGTACGAAGAGCTTGTTGCTATAAACTCCAATTTTCTCACGGCAACCGAGGATGGCTACATAAGCGAACCAGTATCGTTTTTCCTGAGGAATAATATGCTTCTATCTTATAGGAAAGCGGACATAAAATCTTTTGCTGATACGGTCAAGAAGTTTAAAGTCAACAGCATGGCATTTACAAACGGAAATATGTTCCTCGTAGCATTATTTGAGGCTCGTATAGATCTGGATGCAGATTATCTTGAAGAACTTTCCCGTCAGATTACGGACATTGGGAAGGAGCTAACCCTGGAGAAAAACCTCGAAGCTGAT
>JBBRLW010000439.1:0-1898 GCA_038231115.1 Bacteroidia bacterium | reverse complement strand
TGTCCTCGGATGCGGCTTATTCGTCTCGGTATTGATGGTCAGGCCTGTGCCTCTGGTATTTCCCAGGTAATTGGCAGTATCTACGCTGACGGAGTCTTTCAGGTCTGCATCATAGGCATTGACGGTGAAGCAGGTTTTTGTCCCTGTGCACATGTCAATATCGGTAGCCGCCGTTCCATTGATGCCGGAGAGCGTCGGAATCGAATTGCCTGTCGAGCTTACGACGATAAAGGTCAGATCGCGGTGGATTTCCGCCTTGAGGTATTTCTTTCCGTAGCTGTTTACACCGTAACACTCTACTTTGATAGCCATAGGCGTAATACAGGTAGCTGTCGGCTTGAAGGTAAGGATCCCTGTTTTGGAGTCCAGAACAAATCCCTGGCAGGTAGTATTGGTTTTAAAGACTTTAGGAAAGCCGGCGTATTTCAAAGGTTCTGTATAGATGTAAGGCATGTTGTAGACCATAGCATTTGACCTGTCTGAATAGGGTTTATATATGGAATATACGAGTGAATCGCGGAATCCGCTGGCATCCGTATCATAATCAGTAGCGGAAAGATCAACAGAATGGCATGTATTGACAGGCACAATGAAAGCCGGATCAGCTACAAACCTGGGGGAATTATCATACGGCAAAACACAGCGATTGATTGTAGACTGAATGTATAAACCGGAACTTCCGGCTGAAGCTGCATTTGTGAGTGAATAAGATCGGCAGCACTCCTCGAAGCTCAGGGTAACATCGCATACCGCTTTGTTTATTCCCTTGAAAGACAGTTTGGTACTGTAAACAAATTTTTCTACACCATACAAAAATGTGCAGCTCGCGTTGCCCGGATATGTATTAGCTGTGGTTCCGCACCGCGTACAGGACTTTTTGCAGGTTGGCGTTATATCTTTCCCATAAATCTGGCGCAGCGTCAAATTCTTGACAGCTGTATCGGCCTTCGATATCAAGCTATAGCCAGTTACGGAAATCCCGTTACAGTCGCGGTAAACGGTAACGTAGGCTACTACGGAATCTTTGCCATAGCCTTTCCAGGTAATGTCACCTCCGAAGAGATGGCTGGCCTGTGTCGGAATCTGTACGCCCAGCATCAGGAGGGCCATCAGCCATAGAAGTTTTAGTCTTTTCATAATTGTAGCTTTGATATCAGGCGGGAAATATAGCAATAATTTGATAATCAATAGCTACCAGTCAGTAAATATTTTTATAAACCACGCAATAGATTCTATTTTGCCCTATTTCAGCTACAATATTATTTTGACCCATCAGATTCCTTTTTTGTAGATTGCCTTATGAATCCATCTCTACTATGAAAGTCCTGATTATACTATTTCTACTGATGTTTGGCGGCATAATCAGCACGGAGGCTCAGATTAGACCTGCCCGCAACCGGATATCGGTCGATATATCGCAACCGCAGGACAGTACTTATCCTTATGATTCTCTGGTGCAGAAATGCAAAGCGCTGGGCATGTCTCAGACAGGGATTTTTATCCCCTGGAATACTTTAGAGCCGGATTCGGGCGTCTATAATTTCCTGCTCCCTGACATTGCCAACATCTATTATCCCTCAGCCGGATTGCCGCTTGACCTGACCATCGCGCCTATATCCACGAATGTCAATCAGCTGCCTAAAGATTTACTGGCGAAGAATTTCAACGATCCCAAAGTGATTTCCCGCTTTAAAGCGCTGATAGACAGCTTACATCGCCATTTGCCGAAAATCAGGCTATCTTCCTTTATCATCGGTTCGGAGATGGACGTTTATCTCCAGGGAGACTCCACGCGCTGGGGACAGTTTACCCGCTTCTATGCCCAGACCTCAGCCTATGCCCGCAAGCGCTGGCCTGGACTCAAAATCGCTTCGGAAGCTACTTTTAGCGGTCATACA
>JBBRLW010000438.1:0-1916 GCA_038231115.1 Bacteroidia bacterium | reverse complement strand
TTCCAGCCATTCGGATGAATACATCCGAACTGGCCATGTAAACAACCGTGTACATAGCCCATCCATCCGCATTTTTGTAGCGAAGGATCCTTCTTGCAGAATATAGCGTAAACAGATATATCCAGACAGTAGCTATCACGGGCACCTGCGCAGACAGTACTCCAAGTAATATGTGGACTATAAGTAAATAAAATCTATTCAATTAGATAAACTTTAGAACCAAGTTCGGTAAAAGGTATGATAAGCCGACATGATCTCATCGGTTGTTATGCCAGTTCTGTAGAGAGTAAAGAATCAGAATTCTCTGATACGCCGATGCGCGGCTGATTTCTCCATACCTATTATTATACAATGAATCAAAAAGGAAATTCACATAATCTTTCGTAATATACTCAAATACAATGCTTTTCGGATCCCGAATTACCTCTTCCATTTTGCGGAAATTTTCAATTCCCAGCCATTTATCCAATGGAATTGTAAAGCCACGCTTTGGAGCATTGCTGGTTTCGGGAGGGAAAATATCTCCGTGTATGGCGCGGAGTATTTTCTTGGTCTGCTTTAGATCCGACTTAAACTTATATGGAATTGTCAGGGAAAACTGCACAAGATCTTCATCCAGCATAGGCACCCTGAACTCGACGCTATTGAGCATAGACATCATATCTGACTTGCGCAGATAATCGCTCATCTGACGCTTGTAGAAGTTATCAAGCGTGATCTCGTTCTCAAATGTTGCGGTGGGGACATCGGAGAATATCGAATGATAGAAATCTGAAACCTCGGTCAAATTGTATTTGAAAGGGCTCTTCCCCTGATAAGCTAAATGAGGAGGCATCCAGGATTGCCACTCGAGTAAAACATCGCTCATCCGATTGGAGTTAATCAGGAGCTGGATTCGTCCCAGCTGGCGCTTTTTATCTGCTCCCAGAGCCATTTTCCCTACGGATATAAGAGAATTAGCCATACCTCTCAGAAAAGCAGACGAGCTTATTCTTCCAACAGAAGGCAACCAGGTGCTTGAGGTATATCCGTTATGCGTTTCGTCTGCTCCATCGCCACCGATCAATACCGTCGATACCTGCTTGGCCGTTTTGGTCAGCAAATAAAAGGGAATCATGGATGAATCAGCATAGGGCTGATCGAAATGAGTTGCAACCTTATTCAGAATATCAAAATGATCTTCTGAATCGGCTGATTTTATAATTTCATGGGGAGCGCCTATTGTTTTGGCATATATCGATGCTGTTGGAGACTCATCATAATCCTTATCACCAAAAGCTACGGTGATACCCTTATATTTCCTATCTCCTTTGTTTGCAAGTGCAAATATGAGTGATGAGTCGATCCCTCCGCTTAAAGCCAGAGATAGCTCTACATCGGAAATCAGATTTCTGTCCACTGCGCTGGCCAATAATTCCTTAGTCCGAAGAATATTGTCTTTGAGACTCAAGCTATTTTCCTTTTCAAAGGAATATTTATTCAACTGCGTCCTGACAATATTTTTCGTAGCCAGCGATATTTCCCAAATAAATCCAGGCTGTAAAGTGTTGATCTCGTTGTAGATCGTGTACGGCTCCAGGCAAAACGAAAGGTGAAGATATGCCTTTAAAACATTTTCGTTTGTTGTGAGCTTATCCTTGACCAATGGATAGATTGATTTGATTTCGCTCCCAAATGCAAGCATATCATTGGACTGATAGATATACAAAGGCTTGATTCCGGAAGGGTCGCGCATAAGGATCAGCTTTTCATCTGAAGCAATGCGATAATCAAGAATTGCAAATGCATATATCCCCCTGAGCTTTTTAAAGAATTCCTTACCGTAGCGCAGGTAGCCCTCGAGGATAACTTCCGTATCAGAGTTGGACTTAAATCCAGGCAGGTCGTTCAATAATTCTTTGAAATTGTAAACTTCC
>JBBRLW010000437.1:0-1925 GCA_038231115.1 Bacteroidia bacterium | reverse complement strand
ATCATGGGAGAACGAGATAATATCCGCGTGAGGTATTTGATGGAATAATAGGCCATCGGATCTCGGTTGAGATCATTGATCACCACACCGATGTTGGCCTGCGCAGCACTGTTCCGGAAGAGCAGAGCAAGCTGCGCATCGGTAAAATGATGGCAAAACAGCGCTGCATGTATAATATCATACTCTCGGGAGAGAAAATCTCCGGAAAATATATCCTGCTGTATATATCTGATGCTCGTATATCCGGCTGATTTACTCTGTGCATAACCGATAATACTTCCGTTGGCATCTATGCCCTCAAGAATGGCCGGAATGCGCTGCTTTTCCAGAAAGCGGCTAATGATACGGAGACCATCTCCGCCACCACAGCCAAGGTCTGCAATTCGTAATGGACGCTCCTCCGTATAGTTTTTACCCTTTATGAGCCTTGCAATTCCTCCGAGGCTTACGTCATATCCACCGAGGAGGCGGTTGATCAGAGATAGCTCGTCCAAGGTACGGGACATAGCTTCTCCACCCTCGTCAAGGTCATCAATCATTTCAGCCTGATACGAGCGGTGTGAGAGGTCAATCAAGGAATCGAATTTTGCTATTCATATACAATTTTACCCAGCATGCTTTCGACCGTAAGCCCGGGACCGAAGGCAAAGCTCAGCAGATGGTCTCCATTATTCTGTCTGGTCTGGGACTCAAGTAACGATTTCAGTACAAACACAACCGTTGCCGAAGACATGTTTCCCTTGCTGCGGAGAACTTCATAGGCGTGGCAGTTATCCGCGTGGCTGATGCCAAGCTCTTCCTCACAGACCTCAAGGATACGCCTCCCGCCCGGGTGGATGGCAAAATGAGCAATATCCTCAAATTTGAGGCTGAGCCGCGCCAGAAGCTTATCTGTCAAATCCTTAATGCCTTCTTTAATCATTTTAGGGACGTATGAGGACAACGTCATTTCAAATCCCGTATCGGAAATGCGCCAGGCCATGTCTTTCATTCCCTGCGGAATAAGCTCGGAGTAAAAGGTGGACAGCTCTATGCTGGCTGTTCCCTTACGTGCCTGGGACTCGATGAGCATCGCGGCAGCACCATCTGCAAACAGGGCATTGGAAACCAGCTGATCACGATCGCGCTGCTTCTGAAAATGCAGGCTGCACAGTTCCACGCAAACCACCAGGACTTTCGATCCCGGATATGCCATGCAGATGCTATTGGCTGCCTTCATTGCATTGAATGCGGCGTAGCATCCCATAAACTGAATCTGGGTACGTTCGGTATGCGAAGGAAGCCCCAATTCCTCTACAAGCTCGATATCAATGCCAGGCGCATACATTCCGGTGCAGCTGACAGTAATCAGATGCGTAATTTGTTCAGGCTTGAGGTCTTTGTGCTGGCCCATCGCATTACGGATAGCCTCGGCAGCGAGGGGCAACGCATTCTGCTTATACATATCCATGCGCCGGCTGACTGTCGGGAAAGGCTCAAGATCATCAGTCTTGGGAAGAAAATCGAAGTTTTCAGGACTTCGGGTATAATCTTCCATTACAGTATAGCGGCGCTCAATTCCGGAGGCTTCATACAGCATCTTCAATACTTTCTGCTCTCTGGGGCTCATCTGAAGGGCACGTGCCATCCATTCCGCAGCAAAATCCTGGGAAATGGCAAAAGCCGGATTTGCCGTTCCGATGGCAGTAATAAAACTCGACATAAATCAGTAGCAGATGTATAATAGGGTGAAGTAATAACGTTGCATAGCGGGGAAACGTTCAGGGGCTAAAACGGAGAGCCATGTGTCTGGCGGATAATCTGATCGGCTATCGGAGGCATCAGCTTTCCGAGCCGGACAGCCGTCTCCGAGAGCATACCTCTGCCGAAAAGCTCCTGCACTTTTCTGCCTATAAACAGGCGCTGACTGAATTTCCGGTTCCAGT
>JBBRLW010000436.1:0-1936 GCA_038231115.1 Bacteroidia bacterium | reverse complement strand
CACGGAATCTGGTACGGGTAGGGTAGGACACATCCAGACGCGCAACTACTTCAGGATGACCGGAGTTATCATTATGTCCATTAATGGATTGCTCGCCAATTCCAGTGTAGGCTCCCAGATAGGCATTAATGCGCTGCTGCCAGTAATCTTTTTCAAGCGTGATTCCAATATCGCGACGTGAGAATACCTCTCCGCGCGCAATTTCCGCGCGCTGCCAATAAGCCGAGTTGTAAAAGCTCGTCAAACTCGCGCGTGAGTAAGGTGTTTTCTGATACCCTACTTTTATATCAAATGCTTTGAGACCTTTATACTTCAACCATGCATCAAGAAGCCCCGGATTCTCGGGGTTTCTTGTGGTAGGATCAGCAGCAAGATCAGCAAAATCTACCTGAATTTTATATTCATAGTTCTGTCCCTTCCTGCCTTCAATAGATAGCTGGGCATCTCTCAGGCGGAAATCGTTATTATCATGCTTGGGCATTCCCAAAGGATAGGCTCCGCCTTTAAGAAAGCGCGCATTAGCAAATGCGGCGAACTGAGCCGAAATTTCAATCACGTTATCGCCATTGGTCAGCGTATATTGTGCTGATGCCGGTACGGCTGAAAATAATCCACCCAGCGCAGCAAGAAATGCTACCTGAACCCGTTTTTTAATAGAAATCATTTATTACTGAATTTTAAATACGTACACTCTCTGGACGTCGTCACTGAGGATAACGAGCATTCCGTTTTTATCGAAGGCAAGTCCTTCGGGATTCATTACCGGGATTTCCCAGGTTTTTAGAATAGTATAGTCATCCGGATTGAGCTTGAACAACCTTTTATCAACATCGCTCAGGAAATAAATAAAGCCATCGTGCCAGGTCGCAGATGATACATCTCCTGCAAAAGGCCATCTGATTTCATTGGTCTTTTTAAGATCTTTATCCAGCTCATATATCCAGATCGGATTTTTTTCTGTAACCGTTACAAAGCATTTCCGCTTCTGATTATAAGTGAAGCTCTCAAAAGCAGAGTTCCTCGCACCTCCATAATCAATATGGCTCTCCGATACTTTCTTTAAATCAGGAAGGCTGAATACGGCAAAGTTTCTCGGACTTTCGTTTACAACATATAGTCTGTCATTTTCAGCCCAGATACCTTCACAGTCCATACCCTCGTAATCCGAATTTCTGATCAGATTGAAATCAAGATCAAACTCGGCGAAATGGCCTCCGTCACTGGCAACGAACCAGCTATTTCCGCCTGGGGCGAGCGTAATATCCGATGGCTCGTCAATTTTGATTTTTTTCTCCATCACTTTCTCAACTGTACCTTTTTCAGGAGTCTCAGCTATCAATGCAGGAGATGAAATATGCAGTAATCCTGCTCCCCATAGCAGGAAAGCGGAAAGGATAATTGAATGCATTATTTAGTGCTCTTCGGAATTAGTTATTGCTTTTTCCTGGAGTCGGTGTATTTTCAATGATCCAGTTTTCAGACCCATCCGGACTACGACCATGGCTTTTAGCTGAAACGTTTTCTAAGGGATAAGTCAATGCATCTACTTCCATAGTATCTGTCCCGTTAAGTTTGGAAACTACGATATCTTCACCAAGTGAGGAAAGATTGAAATTTGTATGAATATCAGTATGAGCCTTATGGGTAGTATCTTCATGGTCACACCAGATCACTAAAAATCCATTTCCTGCAATTGTTCTTTCAGGAAGAGCAAACTTTCCATGTGCATGCTTGCTGTCAGATACATACCATTGTCCGGCTGTTAAAGTGATAGGAGAAGCATTGGGATTGTATATCTCAAACCAGTCTGATGGTGTACCAAACTCATTATTATTAACCGACCCTTTAACAACGTATTCGTTAATCTTTAGAGGAAGAATCTGACCTGAACCCGTTGTAGAGGTAGTACTTGTTGTAGAGGTAGTACTTGTTGTTG
>JBBRLW010000435.1:0-1954 GCA_038231115.1 Bacteroidia bacterium | reverse complement strand
GAAAGTATTGTAGTTATTGGTTGTCCCCTGATTGAAATACACAACAGACTGATAGGAATAATACTGAGCTCCTTTGAAGGATCTAAGATTACATCCGTAGAAAGTATTGTTGTTTGCGCTTCCCGTAATTGATACCGCAGATCCATCATACGTATATGATCCACCACCGGTACGCTCAATTGTCAGGTTGCGGAATTTAAACCAGCTTGATCCATTAAGTCTGACAGTTCCATTGTAAGAACCATAAGAACCACTCGCTGAAGTATAGATACGTACACCCGATGCACTTCCGGACTGAGACTGGAAGGTAACTGTGTTGATAGCTGATGTTCCCGGGATAACTCCAAGGGATATCTGCTCATTGTATGATCCGTTGCGGATATTGAATACAACAGCACCGCAGACTCCATTAGTATTCAGCGCCGTGATGGCATCAGCAATAGTAGTGTAATCAGGTGTAGTTCCTCCTACGGTGAATGTTCCTGAAAGGGCCGGATTAATTCCGGACTGTATCAGGGTATCATTGGATGGATCACCATCGGTGGTACCATTCGGAGCCGAAGTCCATGCTTTGATCACATAAACTGTAGGGCTGGTAAAGGTATACGTTCCGACGTTTATAGAAGCAGAAGCTCCTGAGGCAAGACTTCCTGTGTAGGCATAAGCAGTTTGAAGAACTCCGTTGACTTTGTAATTAATTGTTGCTGAAGTCAAAGTGTTGGTACCGTAGTTCTTGATTTTGATATATATCGGTTTGGTACCTGCGCAATAGTTGACATAAGGAGAGTCAATGGATGCAACGCTGGCATCATTAGCCGGAGGAGAAAACTCATCAGCACCGATATCAGGTGTTGAAGCAGAACGGGTCTGTCCATCAATATCCTTGGTTACATAAGGAAGGGCGAGTGCCGCTCCGTTAAGCGCTGTACTATACGTATGCAGGTTTGTTGCGGAAGCGAAAGAAGGATTTGCATTTACTGAATGTACATCCTTTCCGGTGGCCGTCTTAATCGCTGAAAGCGTAGTGTAGGAAGATGAGTTATAAGTCATCAGCGTTGCACCTGAGGTACTATTCCAGTAATCGTTATAATCTAAAGTATCCAGGTTGGAGTAATTATAGATGTACGAAGCTGTTACAGATGTACTTGTTGCCAGATTAGCGAAGATGTTATTGATCAGGCTAATATGCGGTGTAGATCCGTAGTAATTGTATCCGTAGAAATAGAGCGGACCGTTTCCTCCAGTGAAGTCTCCGGCGATGCTGTTGTTAGCTACACTTAATGCAGGTGAAAACGCAGAGTAAGAATAGAGATACAATCCGGTTTGAGCGGAAGTTGATCCGACATAGATCATATTGTTGACTAAAAATCCTCTGGCGGTTGTATTAGCCGGGTAGTACATAGATATCCCGGTGCCACCGTACTTCATGTTGATGTTGTTGGCATTAGTCTGGCCTACTTCATCGTAGCTGGAATAAATTGCCGTTGCGCTTGTATTGTATATTCCTATTTCTTGGAAGGTATTGTTGGTATATACTGCCCCTTTGGTATACGTGGAAGTGATTCCATAATAATAAGAAGAGTCAAGCAGGTTGCTATCCACTACATTTCCGGTTGTTTTGCTGGAAGATGTTCCGTAGAAATAGAAGTCGGCATATCCACCTGACACGTGATTCTTGCGGAAAGTGTTATAGTTGTTATCCGTATTCTGATTGGAATATACGGCAGACTGATAGGTGTAATAGGTAGTCCCTTTATAGGTTCTGATATTACATCCGTAGAAAGTGTTATAATTAGCACTTGCCGTAATGGTCACCGCAGAGCCATCATAGGTATAATTACCTCCGCTGGAACGCTCGATGGTCAGATTTCTGAATTTGATATACGATGATCCGGCAAGCTTCACAGTTCCGTTATAAGATCCATAAGAACTTGTTGCGGCGGTATAGATTCGG
>JBBRLW010000434.1:0-1955 GCA_038231115.1 Bacteroidia bacterium | reverse complement strand
GGAGACAACTCGCGTACTCGATACCCACAATGTTATGTGGCAGACCTACAAACGTCAGCAGCTGAGCAGCTCACTGCCCGGCTTTGTGAAAGATTTCAACCTCGACCGATATAAAGCCTTTGAGCTTGATTCCTGGCAGCGATTTGATAAGGTTATTGCAATTAACAATCAGGAATATGGATATATCTCCTCTGTAGTCAAGTCAAAGGATAAAGTGATCAATATGCCAATGGGTATTGATCTTACGCAGTGGAAGTATGATTACTCAGGAGTAAAGTCTCCTATAAAGATCGCTTATTACGGAAGCCTAAAGACTTCTCATAATCAGGAGGATGCCTTGTTTGTTGCTGAAAAAGTCATGCCTGCCATCTGGGAAATTCATCCTGATGCAGAGCTATATATTATCGGTACCCATCCTCCGGAGCGTGTCAAATCCCTTAGCCAGGATAAACGTATTCATGTCACAGGCTTTGTAGAAAATCCACAGGAGGTTCTCAGGGAAATGACGCTAATGGTATGTCCCTGGAAAGGAACTTACGGCTTCCGCAGCAGACTCATAGAAGTTCTGGCTGTAGGAGTTCCCATAATCACTACCGATGATGCTATTGACGGTATGGATCTGGACGAAAGTTCGGGCGTTTACTGCGTAAAATCTTCTGAGCTTTTGGCAGAAAAAGCAGTCCAGTTACTTTCAAAATCAACTGATGAGCTTATAAGCGTTTCAAAGTCAGCGCGTCAGCACGTCGAGAATGTTTATAGTTTTCATAACACTTATCTGAAATGCTTTGAGGAACTTTGCAGGACATCAAAGTAGAATCATTCAGATTTGAAGCTCGTTGTATTCTCCCATAAATTAGTCTGGAAATCTGATAGCTCTGCTATAGGTTATGCTACCGACGGCGGTTTCGTGTTTCACATGAAAGCTCTGTCCGAGCTTTTCGATGAGACGACTATTGTTGTCCCTTTCTCCCCTGTTCCGAAGCCGAATGGTGAAGTTCCTTTCATAGGCCATAACATCAGAATTGTCCCACTGGAGAATATCGATGCAGTAAAGGGAAACCGCAAGCTGAAATTCCCTATCTGGCTCCTCAAAAATTCTGGGACGATTCTCAGTCTTATAAATAAGGCGGATGCAGTACATGTCCCAATTCCAAGCGATATGGGCACGATTCCAATGGTACTGGCAAATATGATGTCTAAGCCTTTGTATGTCAGGCATTGCGGAAACTGGTTTATTCAGGCAACCAAAGCAGAGAAGTTTTGGAAGTGGTTTATGGAAAAGTATGCCGGCGGGAAAAACGTAATGCTTGCCACCGGAGGCGCAGCTACACCACCTTCTGCAAGGAATAAAAATATCGACTGGATATTCTCCACTTCATTAACTACGGAGGAGTTGGATGCTTTAAAGGGGTCGGAACACGTGATTTACAATAACTCTCCCAAACTGATTATTGCATGCCGTCAGGAAAAGGAGAAGGGAGTAGATACTGTCCTTGCGGCAATGCACTTGCTGAAATCGAGGTATCCGGATATTACATTAGATGTATTGGGTGACGGCGAGTATATTCCTCAGCTTATAGATATTGCAGAAAAGCTGGGTTTGAGTCAGCAGGTGATATTTCACAAAAAAGTCGGACATGATCGCGTCATAGAACTCATGCGGGCAGCCGATATCTTCACTTATCCCACCCGAGCTTCAGAAGGATTTCCTAAAGTTGTTCTTGAAGCGATGGCTTCCGGATTGCCTGTTATAACAAATCCGGTATCGGTATTACCACAATTACTTTCTACAGGAGGAGGCATATTACTTAAGCATGATACTGCTCAGGAATTAGCCAATAGCATTGAACACATGATATTGAATCCTGAGGAGTATAAACAGATGCAACAAAAGGCTCAGGATATAGTCAAGCAGTTTTCCCTCGAAAACTGGCGGGATACTATTGGGACGCATT
>JBBRLW010000433.1:0-1989 GCA_038231115.1 Bacteroidia bacterium | reverse complement strand
TACCGGATTATCTACGGACTACTTATTGGCTACTGTATCTATGGATTTTTCACCTCAAGCATGGGAATTGTCTGGGCTATCGGTTCTTCCTATTTTGCGCCGCCCGATCAGGCCGCGCGGTATCATGCCATACATCTATCGCTGACGGGCTTGCGCGGAATTATTGCTCCGACCCTCGGCATTGCACTCTATCACCTCGGCGGATTTATGCTCGCCTTTTCCGTGGCCATAGGCTTTGAAGTCATTGCCATCAGCATCCTGCAATACTCCGTAATGAAGCGGAAGCTGAGCCGCTTGTAATGCCGGCTCCAAAAGCAAATCCGACAAGATTCTCTCCCACTAAAATCTGGCGCTATTTTTTCCGTTTACTATTTTAGTAGTATGAAAAGCTCCCTGATATCTGTTACAGGCCTGATTCTTTTTTTGGGATTATTTTTCTCTTTCATCCCGGAAGAGAGCCGGGTAGCTGCTGCCTCAGCTCGCCACACAGATACGATGATTCCACCGATTTCTGCCAGGCTGCCGCTGCTGCCGGACTCTGCTTCGATGGATTCCTTAGTGATGCGGCTCACCGATGCCATGCGCAAGGCGGAAAACAGTCCCGGACGCAGAGTCGAGCTTACCGGATATATCCCCTGTTCCAGAAAAAACTACAACGGAACCCAGCCCTACTCTGTCCAGACGTATGGATATGTAGTCGGCTGGTCAGGCGTGACGATTGCGACCGGCTCGGATATCGGCACCCGCTGCGATGCAGATATTGACCTGCTGCCCCTCCGCACGGCCAAAGGTCTGGTGGATAAAGCTATGAAGCACACACTACAACAGTTTACGCAGCGCTCCGGGGAGGAGGCTATCGCCGCGCTGCGGAAGTATTACCTGATCCATAAAAAGGCTTTTACAATTTCGGAGCGTACCGCCCTTCAGATCGAGAAAGGCACGCATCAGTTTGAGCTCAGCCGCATGATCCGCAGCTATGAGGCACAGCGGATCATGAATCATAATCCGAAGGCCTTCATACGGCTGCCATTTGCCTGCCAGCTGGGGATATATTCTTTTGTCTATCAGCTGGGGGTAGAAGGAGATTATCCTGCAGCCGTATGGGAACGCTTCTGCGCCGGAGATATAAATCAGACCATCGCTTACCTCGGCTATTATCCTGCAAATGCCTGGGGATACGATCGCCGCCAGCACGAAATCGCGCTGCTGCGCAAAGGAATGTCCGCCTTAGAGAAGAAAGTCCTCGCGGGAAAATAATCTCGGCAGGGATATATCAGAAGCTCATCAGCTTCTTCACAATTACTTCACCCGCAGATGTCATCCGCAGATAATACACGCCCGCTGCCGGAACTGTAATCGGTAATTGATAGGTACCCGCCTGAAGCATCGCTTTATCCTCAAGGACCGTTTCTCTGCCCAACAGATCTGTCAGCGTAAGCTTCACCGGACGTGGGCTCGTCAGCGTATATCTGGCTACAGAGGCGAGAGTAAAGGGATTGGGAGAAATGCTGAGGCTGATATGGCCAGGACTTGCGCTATTATCTGTAGTCAATCCGGTATGGTGAATGTTCACAATAGAATCTGCCTTTACAGAACATCCCTGAGAATTAGCTACCGTCAAAATAACATGATATAGAGAATCATTGATATACGTATGGCTCATACTCGGGAAAGTGTCCGCCATTCCTACGTAGGCATGTCCCCAGCTCCACTGATAATGAAACTGCCCGGAAACTGAGGCAGAGACATTCAGTACTGAGCCCGAGCTGCTCAGCGTGTACGTAAATGACGCATTTGGTAGAGGCGCTACATAGACCGTTTGTGAATAAGCAACCGAGCATCCAAAATAGCTAACAACCGTTTGAGTAACTGTATAAGTCCCTGGAGCATAAATGTGCACAGGATTGGAGCCCGTGGCAGTACTTCCATCCCCAAATGACCAGTGAATAGTATCTCCGGTGGCAGGTGCAGGATTGAAGAACAGAACTG
>JBBRLW010000432.1:0-1993 GCA_038231115.1 Bacteroidia bacterium | reverse complement strand
GGAGACCCGTCCGCTTTCCAAGCTGAAAAGATGGCGTTTAGTACAAATCGTAGAAAAAGCTAAGTAGATGATACAGTCAGAATCAAGATTGAAAGTAGCCGATAACTCCGGCGCAAAAGAAGTTCTCTGCATCCGTGTACTTGGTGGAACCGGTAAAAGATATGCATCCCTGGGAGACAAGATCGTAGTAACGGTCAAGTCAGCTATTCCACAGGGAGGAATGAAGAAGGGTAGTGTCTCCAAAGCCGTCATCGTACGTGTCCGTAAGGAAGTACGCCGTGCAGATGGAACCTATATCCGTTTTGACGAGAATGCCTGTGTTCTGTTGAATGCAGCCGATGAGCCACGTGCCTCCCGTATTTTTGGTCCGGTAGCTCGTGAGCTTCGCGACCGTCAGTTTATGAAAATCGTATCCTTAGCCCCAGAAGTCCTTTAGTCCCATGAGAAGAACGAGTAATACCATTCCAAAGCTCCACGTCAGGAAAGATGACACCGTCATGGTGATTTCCGGAGATGACAGAGGGAAGACAGGCCGAGTAATCTCGGTTATGCCAAAGGAGCGCAAGGCTATTGTGGAAGGCATCAATATGATGACCCGCCACGTGAAGCCAAATGCAGAGAATACGGAAGGCGGGCGCGTACAGTCCGAGGCTTCCATCAATGTAAGCAAGCTGATGCTTGTTGATCCGAAAACGAACAAACCAACACGCGTAGGCCGTGTTGCCAAAGATATCAAAGGAAAATCTCAATTGGTGAGAGTATCCGCTAAAAGCAAGGAGGAAATCAAGTAATGGCTGATCAGTTTACACCGTCTCTGATGACAAAATACAGAGACGTTATTTCCGGAAAGCTCAAAACCGAGCAGGGCTATGCGAATGTTATGCAGGTTCCGCGTCTGACCAAGATTGTTCTCAATCAGGGATTGGGCGTAGCCGTATCTGACAAGAAGCTGGTAGATGTTGGTGTCAATGAAATGACGATCATCGCCGGACAGAAAGCAGTAGCGACCAAATCAAAGAAAGCGATTTCAAACTTTAAGCTCAGAGAGAATATGCCGATCGGTGCCCGTGTTACTTTGCGCGGACGCAGAATGTATGAGTTCCTTGAGCGTTTCATCAATATCTCTCTGCCACGTGTACGTGACTTTCAGGGAATCAATGATAAAGGCTTTGACGGACGTGGTAACTATACCATGGGAATCAAGGAGCAGATCATTTTTCCAGAGATTGATATCGACAAGATATCCCGTATCCAGGGAATGGATATCACTTTTGTAACGACAGCCAAAACTGACAAAGAAGCGTTTGCTTTGCTGAAAGAGCTGGGAATGCCGTTCAAAAATAAAGTGGTGGCTCCGGTTATAGCTCCTGAGGAAACAACGGAAGCAGTAGAGTCCACAGAAGTAACAAACAACGAAAACAACAACTAAGACATGGCAAGATTATCCGTAGTTGTCCGCAACGATAAAAGAAGGAAAATGGTTGAAAAATTCGCTGATAAGCGTGCGGCCCTGAAGGCAGCAGGTGATCAGGAAGGACTTGACAAGCTTCCAAAGAATGCCAGTCCGATTCGCGTCCGCAACAGATGTATGCTGACCGGGCGTCCGAGGGGCTACATCCGTAAATTCGGATTGTGCCGTAACCAGTTCCGTGAGCTGGGCTCGTATGGCAAAATTCCGGGACTTACAAAATCAAGCTGGTAATCCGGCTCTAATACAGACAAACAGAATTAAACATATCTCGTAATGAGTGACCGGTAAAACAAGATCCGGTATCACATTACGCAATCGCAGAGAAAATGATAGATCCAATTTCAGATTATCTAACCCGGATTCGCAATGCGTCCAAAGCGAAGCATCGCATTGTAGAAATCCCTTCTTCCAATGTGAAGAAAGCGATCACGGAGATCCTGTATCAACAGGGTTATATCCTGAACTATAAGTTCGATGATAACAGTGGTCCGCAGGGGACGATCAAGATCGCCCTCAAATATG
>JBBRLW010000431.1:0-1998 GCA_038231115.1 Bacteroidia bacterium | reverse complement strand
CTCGTCTTCTTCGAGTGTGAAGAACATTCTGCCGCGGCAAAACGGATAATAATATTTATCGATATAGGCACCCGAGGCACCCGAGTATTCAAATTTCCCGCGTTCTTTCCAGAATTTGATTTTGGGCTGAGTGAGTCCGATTTTAGAATCACTGTCCATTAAGTTGATCACCGGATCAATCCAGCCTGGAGTAACCTCTACATCCGAGCTGATGAGGCAATAGTACTCCGCATCAATCTGGCTGAGCGACTCTACATATCCATTGGTGAATCCTTTATTGACTTCGATGCGGATCAGCTCCGCCTCCGGAAAATTTTCCTTTATATACGCGTAGGTGCCATCTGTGGAGGCGTTATCCACCACATATACTTTACTGTAATCCGTTTTGGTTGCCAGAATAGGCGGAAGAAATTGCTCCAGAAGCTGTTTGCCATTATAGCTCAGCAGAACAATAGCGAGCTTGGTACGGGTTTGATTTGGCTGAAGCATTTCCAGAGGAAAACGTAAACGGATGATTCCGCATTAAGCATACAAAGTACCGGAAATTTTATTTCCGGTTATGAATGTAGGTTGAGAAATATCCGCATTCCCTGATAATCTCTTTATAGTAGCGTGTATCCCGATAATTGGCCAGCTTTGTAAAGCTCGGCTTGTGTGGATTATTCAGCTCATCAATTTTATATCTTCTGCTGATAAAATACTGATTCTGTTCGCACCGCGCCATCATGAAAAGCGATTTGGCCTGCATCTCCCTATCCTTTGATTTTACGGACTGGCTATACGCCCTGCTGAAATAATTCAATGCAAGCTGGCAATTGAAAAAACTCTGATTAGTGAAATTATCTTGTTCATAGCTGAAGTATATCCTCGACTGATAGTAGCGTATCATTCCCCAGGAGTTTCCAAAATAGCCGATATTATACTCGCCTTTACCCATCTGATAATATGCGGCGGCACTTTGATTGAGATTGCTTCCATTTGCTTCCCTTTCCAGCCCGATCATCTTCCCTGCAAAGCTTAGCCTTGTTTCTGCGGTACTTGCGGTCATAGCTGCCCGATCACTATCATGATTATCAGTAGTATGCAATACAAAAACAGGGAAGCTATCTGAGCCATAAGCACCGAAGCTGTAGTCATTTTCCTTATGAAGATAATTGACAGGAATTCCCATGAAAGCATAAATTCCGGAAGGGCTGTAGCTGCCGTTAGAGAGGTAATAATATCGCTCAGCTTCACTGAAATTGGCTTTAGCGAGAAATACATTGCCCTTATACTCATACAGCATGGAAAGATTTACAGGCGCAGAACTGACGATCATCTTTTCAAATGCGTTTTTATCTGTTTTAAGGTGGAGTGCAATGAGCTGATCTAAAGGCTCCGCATTGTAATCTTCCGAAAAATCATGTCCACCAATGGTCATCGCACGGCAGAGCTTAGACTTGGCTATATCACCTGAGGATTCATACTTTTTAGATAGTAGAAACATCGCATAAGAAAACGCATCCTGACGGTCTAACCGGTTTTTGATTTGGGCAAGTTCCTGAAGCTTCACACTCATTTTATCCTCAAAATCCTGATCACTTGGTTTAGATTGAATTATCTGCCCCAGCAAACGCATCATTATTACCTGATGGCTGATTCTCTCATTATCAGACTTCTCTGCCTGTTTGAGATAAATTTCCGATTTCTCCGGATTTATATTGGATATCAGGTGAATATATGCGGCTGCCAGATTCCATAAATTGGCATTTCTATGTTTTTTGGGGGTCGCAAATGCAGGTTGAATTACGTTGAGAAATGCATTAGCCTCATTATAAATGACTTTTTGAATGCTATCCTTATTTAAGCTATCCCTGAAATTGCTGAATCTATCCTCAAAATTGTAGGTGACAGGAAGTAGATTGCGCTCTTCCATTTGAATAGATCGCAACAAAAGGAAATCAGCATATTCGGACTCTGGATCCAGTCGAATCACTTCCTTTAAGGCAGATAATATCT
>JBBRLW010000430.1:0-2007 GCA_038231115.1 Bacteroidia bacterium | reverse complement strand
CTGACGATCTGGGACGAATATAATATCGCCTGGGTCAAGGATAAAAACTCCAAACTGGATGTTGTCAACGGATTTATCGAAGTGTATGGGGATGCCATCGGGAAACGCGGCAGCTATGAAAGTGTCGTATCATTTAAAGATATGGCTGCCTCCAAACGCATTGAGGCAATTGGAAATCAGGCGCAGTTCTTCGAAGATCATTCTCCGATAATGGATGAGCACAAAAAGAAGAATGTCAAGGGAATCACTGCCAAGGTAATTACCGTCATAGTAGAGGCAGGGAATGCAGCGCCATCAACGCCGGTCGGGATTAATCTACCTAACTCTAACTGGATCCGGCAGGAACATGGATCTAAATCTGTTTCTCTCGGAAATATTGTTGAGGCATATAATGTAGTAGGAGCTAAAAGTCCTTCGAGCCAGGAATTTGCATACGATGCAGCAGTATTGGATCGGCTGAAAAAATTTGGTGCGCTGGCGGGTGAGCTTCACACGGATATGCACGAAGTAATTGGGCACGCTTCCGGCAAAATCAACGAAGGAATATCTACTCCCGATCAGACGCTTAAAAACTATGCTAATACGCTTGAAGAGGCACGCGCTGATCTTGTAGCGCTATACTATATCCTGGATCCGAAATTAATTGAAATCGGAGTCATGCCTTCCCTGGAAGTAGGAATGGCCGAGTATGATTCGTACATCATGAACGGACTGCTTACTCAGCTCAACCGCCTCAATATAGGCGATAACCTTGAGGAAGCACACATGAGAAACCGTCAGCTGAATGCAGGATGGGCTTTTGAAAAAGGTTCACAGGTCGGTGCTATTGAAAAAGTGATGAGGAATGGCAAAACGTATTTCCACATTAAGGACTATCCTAAAATGCGTGAGATCTTCGGTCAGCTTTTGAAGGAAATTCAGCGTATCAAGTCTGAAGGGGACTATACATCAGCTACGGCATTAGTAGAAGGCTACGGAGTAAAAGTAGATCTAATGCTTCACAAAGAAGTCAAGGCACGATTTGAAAAGCTGAACATAGCTCCTTACAAAGGATTTATTCAGGCCAAGCTTGTTCCGGTAATGAAGGGAGAGGAGATTACAAACGTTAATGTAGAGTATCCGAGCAGCTTCTCTAAACAGATGCTGGAGTACTCAAAAGAGTACGGATTTCTTCCATTGATGAATTAGTCGGCATATACTAAAATAAAAAAGGCTCTTTCGTTATGAAAGAGCCTTTTTTTGTTTTTAGAATACCCTGAATAATTAAATTTTGACAAATTTGGCTTTTCCCAACATGCCATTTGATATCGTCTCGATAAAATATATGCCTGTCGGATAATTTTCTATGTGTAGCGTAGGATTAGATGCAGTAGTAAGCTCAGAATATATTACCTGACCCTGAATATTGATTACCTTCAAATAGCTGTTTGCAGGTAGCTCAGCGATATTGAGAATGCTATTGGCCGGATTCGGATAGATATTCATTTTTTTCTCGTAAAGAGCTACTTCGCTTATGCCGTTCAAGATACTTGTACTTTCCCATTGTGCCTTGTGCGCTTGTACTACCTGCTTGGTGGCAGAATCCTGAACGATTACATAAGTATGGAGATGAGCCGCAGAAACTGCTGGAGATGCTTTGCTCATATACTGAACACGAAATGAGTCTCCGGAAAATACACCCAAAGTAATAGGAGTTCCCTGAATACCTGATAATGCCGTCCTGAATACATCATAATGGATGGTTTCCCCATTCGGAGCAGAGTAATTGATGGTGTCCTCAGCCAGGGCAATCAGAACCCTATATTTTGATGCTTTAGATAGGGATACATTTTTTACGACAATAGTACTTCTTAGAGAATCGGAACCGTACTTTTTCTCCAATATGCTTATTTTCAATGGAGAAGTTTTTCCGAAATATTTAGTAGTGATGGTCGGGTCCTTGTAATTCGTATTTGAAGACAATACATTGCCCTGGATAACCAATCGGGGAGTAGATCCATAAATGTT
>JBBRLW010000429.1:0-2009 GCA_038231115.1 Bacteroidia bacterium | reverse complement strand
TGGATCCGTTGACTATATCCTGACGGATGCCGCGCAGCTTTTCAATAGCAGCCTGACGCTCTTCCCTTGATGTTTTCGGGAAAATAACAATCTGAGCTATTTCCACTTCGGTATTATAGTCAGGTAAAGAATCGACGGGTATGCCCTTGAAGAATTTACGCACTTCCCCCGGAGTAATATCCACGCTGCCGAGTACTTTTCCCTGCATCTGATCCGATAGAAGCTGATCCTTCACAGATTTACGGAAGTCATTTTTTATTTCTACAATACTCTTCTTGTAGTATTGCTCAAGCTTTTCCTGGCTTCCAATCTGGTTGATAAAGTAATTCAGACGGCGATCCATTTCGTTTTCCACCTGATCCTCAGTCACTTTAAGACTATCTGCTCGGGCACGTGCCAGAAGCAGCTTCTTCTGAATCATAGACTCCATGAGGTTACAGCGGAGATCTCTACGTGCATCAGGATTGGTTTCCTGACTTTGCAGGAGCTGGGTCTCAAGGTCAGATCGGAGCACCAACTCATCTCCGACTACGGCAAGTACCTCATCTATGATTTGTTGCGCAGATAGTTGTTGAACGCTGATAATCATTAAGATAATCAGCATCTTCCAGGCGGAAGATATACGGATTGGAAGGAAAAATCGCTTGGAAATCATGGACAGAATTTAGCAGATTGGCACAAACCGTGCAGAAATCAGCTTTTTACGATGCGGCGGAATTCGATCTCGTCAATTACGACTGGATATTTTTTACGGAGACTTTCCAGCCAGTTTTTTTCCAGATTATCCTGATAGTCGGAAATAGTCTGTCCTTTGGCTTCGTTGAGCTTTTTAGGCTCTGGCTTGCGGAGTTCTTTGATGTCCACAAGATAGGCACGGCCTTCCAGCACTCCGAGATCCCAGATACCCAGCTGCCAACGGGTTTTATCTACATACTGATTTTCGCCCTGCTCAAAATATCCCTGTTTAATGTTGACTAACAGTGGATCAATCCGGTTATAGTAGTTTGCAATCTGGGTAGCCGTTTCTCCTTTAGATAATCTTTTGCGAATTACTTTGATGAGATCCTCGCGGATGTACTCTGTCTGAATTTTTCCCTTGACTGTTTTCTTCACCGAGTCTCTGATAACGGTAGCGCCCGGTTTCAGGTCGAATACTACAGCAGAGGCACGATCCTTCCACATATATTTGGACGCATTCTTATCAAAATAGGCTTTGAGGCCAATGGTATCGGTCATGGCTTTGCTCCATACATTGCGGTCGGTGATTTCAAACAAGAGGATTCCATCGCGGTATTCGTTGCTGACATTGCGAAACTCCGGATATTTAGAATCCAGCTGTCCATCAGCGTAATTCAAAATGGACTGATCTTCAAACTCCTTGTAGTACTCATCAATCGCCGTATTCATAGACTTAAAACGATTAGGTGACTGATTGTCCTGAAGGAAGCGGGCAAAATCTGCCTGGAAATATTCCTTTGTTCCAATCATAAATAGCGGCTTTTTGAAGTCATTTTTTGCAGGAACTGCATATTTACCTTTAAGCAGCGAGCTATCTACTTCTTTCTTGAATTTGTCCAGATTTTTGTTCTTCTCTTTAAAGATATACTCCGACTTAAATTTGGCGATTGCGGCTTCCTTAGAAGCATTAGCGCGGGAATCCTTAGAGATTTTCTGTTTCAGCAATTCCTCCATTTCCTTTTCGGATTTGAGCGTACGGTAATCTGTCCGCTGAATAATATGCCATCCGTAGGTCGTCAGGAAGGGCTTGCTATACTCTCCGTTATTTTTTAAGGCGAAGGCCTGATCCAGGAACTCGGGAGGATAGGCTGCAAATGAAGTAATCCAGGGAAGCTCTCCGCCGTTTTCTTTGGTTTGGAGGTGATCGCTGTATTTGCGGGCTACTTCATCAAATTTTTCACCTTTCTGGAGGAGTCTGTAAACGCTGTCGGCTTTATTTTTCTGGACGGCACGCTCGGGATCGGTATATTTCTCATTATCATTGATCAGGA
>JBBRLW010000428.1:0-2020 GCA_038231115.1 Bacteroidia bacterium | reverse complement strand
TTTACCTTTGCAAGTCCAATGCGCGGCACAAGTTCCATATCTGATGAGCGTCCCGGAACGCTGTTCCGCAGACGCTTCGCACAGAACCGTCCTGCGCTGATTTCCCTGATCTATATCCTCCTCATCTGCTTTGTAGCCTTTCTGGGACCTCTGATCTCTCCGGATGCCAGTCCGGGCGCCAATGAGCAGTTTCCAGAGCTATCCGCTCAGCCCGCAGGACTCAAAGTCAATCTTTTCCATAAATCCAAAGGATGGACGCCTGCGCAGAAAGCGGATAATCGCGGCTTGTTGCGTAGCTGGATCTACGGCGCTGATGATCCCTATGAACGGATATCATACCGTGCCTTCAAAATCAGGCGCGACCGATTCTATTACACCGAGCTTGATGCCGATCCCGCGGACACAGCCTATCCACATAGCTTTTCCCTGGCTGAGCTGCGCTACGGAGATAATATATCTGACTATACCTACGATACCGCCTCCGGAGCCATTACTTTCCAGACCCCGGACGGCGATAAATGGGAAGCCAGCGCCCAGCTCCTCGCCAACCGAGTCGTCATGTTAGACCTCGAAAAGCAGCGTTTCTGGCTCGGTACCGATCGCTATGGACGTGATCTGCTTTCCCGCCTGATCCTCGGCGCACGGATATCCATGGCCGTTGGACTGCTCGCGGTGACGATTTCGCTAATCCTCGGGATATTTTTCGGCGCGTTGGCGGGTTATTTTGGCGGATGGATCGATAGCCTGATTATGTGGACCGTCAGCGTGGTATGGTCTATCCCGACCTTCCTGCTCGTTATTGCTCTCTCCTTAGCCCTGGGACGCGGATTCACGCAAGTATTTATCTCCGTAGGCCTGACGATGTGGGTGGAAGTAGCCCGTCTGCTCCGCGGAGAAATCCTCCAGCTCAGGGAGCGCGAATATGCTCAGGCAGGACGCGCCCTCGGCTTCCCCTGGACACGCATTCTCTTCCGTCATCTGCTGCCGAATGCCTTGGGTCCGCTGATGGTAATCACCGCAGCCAATTTTGCCTCCGCCATACTGCTGGAGTCCGGACTGAGCTTCCTCGGCGTCGGAATCCAGCCACCTGCTGCTTCCTGGGGAAGCATGCTCAGTGAGCATTTCAGCTATATCGTCATGGGCGAGCCTCGGCTGGCGCTCCTCCCCGGACTTGCCATTGCCTCCGTAGTGCTGGCTTTTAATCTGATTGGCACCGGATTACGCGATGCCTTTGATGTGCGTGCACAGCTCCGCAGCTGATTCCAGAGCTACTTCGACTGGCCTCTAAATTTTTTTTCCGCATCCCTTGCTGATTTGCCGCGGGCACGTATCTTTGCAATCCGATTTGAGAGAAAAGCTCTCCAGCCGGAAAAAATCTACCTGGTTCGGTAGTTCAGTTGGTTAGAATGCCGCCCTGTCACGGCGGAGGTCGCGGGTTCGAGTCCCGTCCGGACCGCCAAAGTCCCCTGTCAGTCAAGTACTCGCAGGGGATTTTTGTTTACAGACCGTCAAAATCCTCCTCTAAAACCTCAAAACCGACTCATAGGTTGTTTGAAAGTGGGTGCTGGGGATTGGTAATATAGCCTTGGTTAACGGATTACCTGCCCCTCACCCCATGGATCTAACTTAGAATCCAAGTCTTTCAATCTATTAGTCAACTGAGTTTTAGAAACGGGCAAGATTTCCAATGTCTCTTGGACATGTTCACCGACGACAATCTCTTTAAAACTGCAATATAGTTTATCATCACTCAAAAAAACACCTACCAGAGTTGCCGGCTCATTTGTAGGAAGACAATACCATTCCTCCGAGGTAAAATCATACAAATTGGATGAATTTTTATGAGCTAATAAAACTGATTTTAGGTTATGAAATACTAAGAGCCTGTCTAAGAATTTTTATTTGCGCATTTGAGATGATTTTGGTGTCAGCCAAGACGGGCTTTGAAGGATATAGCAGCGCTTCTACGTTCAAAAAGTCCAACGCAGGATGACGCAAAAAGCATCCAAATAAGCTTTTA
>JBBRLW010000427.1:0-2040 GCA_038231115.1 Bacteroidia bacterium | reverse complement strand
GTCTGGAGAAGCCTATATTTTATACACACGAGTGTCCCTTCGGAACACTACGCGCGAGCATTGCAAGTCGGATTGTGCCATCTGCGTTCCTGACACAATGCACGCTCCTTATGTTACTGCTGTCTTCCTGTGCGCTGCAGGTCATCCCGACGGGCGGACCCAAAGACGTTACTCCGCCGAAGCTTCTGAGCAGCGATCCGCCGAACCGCTCTGTTAATTTTCAGGGCGACAGGATCACGCTCGGCTTCGATGAATTTGTCGAGGTGGAGAACGCCGCCTCCGAAGTTATCATCACTCCCCTACCCGATGTGCTACCGAAGGTCAGCTCCAAACGGAAAACCGTGACAGTAGATCTGAGCAAATCCCATCTCCTGCCGAATACGACCTATAACATACAGTTCGGTGCATCGGTCAAAGATCTCAACGAGGGCAATAAAATCCAGGGACTCAATTACGTCTTCTCTACCGGAGCCTATATTGATTCCGGTGCCATCTCCGGACATCTGTCCGATGCATTCACCGGAGGCCCCCTCCCCAAAGTCAAGGTCATGCTGTATGACGCCAAAGACGACTCGAACTTCTACAAGCACAAGCCGCTCTATCTCGGCATATCCGATGCCTCCGGAAATTTCAGCATTAGCAATATCCGATTCGGGAGCTATATCCTCCGCGCGCTTCAGGACAAAAACGAGGACTATCTCTATAATTCCGGCGAGTTTCTGGGATACATCGGACTACCCATCGAAATATCGAAAAAAACGCCTGCTCAGAAGATCTCCCTCTTTCGGGAAGCGGATACCGGACTCAAAATAGTGTCTATAAAGAACGAAGCACCGCGGCTGATTGTCAAATTCAACAATACGCTGGATACTTCCAGGCTGACCTGCTCCTTCTACCGGGGCTCAGAAAACCTCAGATCAGCCTATTGGAAAATGCTGAATTACAGCAATGATTCCCTGTTAATTTACTATCCGAGCCAGTCTGATACCTTAGGGTTTCACGTGAAACTTAGTGACGGTTTGAACTCCATAGACACGGCAATTGCCCGATCCAAGCCTCTGAAGGGCACTTTTTCCCCTACTGTACTCTTGACAGCCAAGCCGGAAATCATCAATTTATACGGACAGTTTATTGCCGTAGAGTCGAACTTGCCACTGAGTACAGTACTCCCAAATCTGATCAAAGCGAAGGTGGAGGATAAGCCCCTCAAATGGCTGAGCGTATCAGCAATGGATCACTCCAATACCCGATTTATACTCTCCTCGAAAATACAGTCGGAGTCCACCGTGCAATTGCATCCTGATTCTGGCTCATTGATAAGCATTTACGGCACGTATGCGGATACCAATACGCAGCAGCGTGTTCTGCCGCTGAGATCAGAGTTTGGTAGCTTACGAACAGTCGTTCACCTGACTAAGCCGCGCTCCGGAGGCTATATCATTGACTTATTGGACAAAGACGCCAAAGTAGTCCTCACCAGATATACAACCGACTCTGTATCAATTATTTCGACTCCATATTTGACAGGTGGAGAGTACCGGATGCGCATCATCAGCGACCTCAACGGCAATCATCGATGGGACGCCGGCAGTATCCGCCTCCTGAGCCAGCCTGAGCCTGTCCGCATCGCCCCCGAGCAGTTTTCCATCAAGGCCAATTGGGACGTCAGCAATGAAGTCAGCGGGCGCTGAGGCAATCGTACTGAATCATCGCAAGTGCTTGTTAATTTTGACTGTTCAAATTTGTGAGCAAGCGATAGAATTATGGATGGTATTGATTTAGATGCGATTAAATCTGCTTTCGATGAGATAGCGGATCAGCTTCCTATGGATGGCGCCTGGCTCATTGAATCATTCGAGGGGCTGCCTTTTTCCGCTCAGTTTATAAGCGCCGACTTCAGCGCTTTGTGGAATGTAGAAGTCAGAGATAGCGTAAAGCGGATAGATATGACGGAGATCATAGGCCGGGCGTATCCTGTTCACAATTATTTACTTATCTCCCTAAAAATACCGGAAGCATTACATCAGGCGCTCAAAGATG
>JBBRLW010000426.1:0-2054 GCA_038231115.1 Bacteroidia bacterium | reverse complement strand
AATCATCTGCTGGCTACATCCGAATTTAATGCGCAGGGTAGAGTCAGAGATGTTGAGAAGCTCCTCCGCGCTGATTTGGCTCAGAAGAAAGTTCAGTCGCGCTATACTCCACCCTGAATGATACAGAAGCTGTAGCAGGGCAGTCCACTCGGAAGACGAATAGGGCAGGGGAGTTGGCATGGAAGAAAAAAACCTCCGCAGAAGTAAATCCGCGGAGGTTCTTATTATAGTATAATGATGATTTTATTTCAATATCTCTCTGGCTATCACGAGCTTCTGTATCTCGGAAGTGCCTTCTCCAATAGTACAAAGCTTGGAATCACGATAGTATTTCTCCACCGGAAAGTCTTTGGTATAGCCATATCCGCCGAAAATCTGTACCGCCTCATTCGATGCACGTACGCAAACTTCCGAAGCGTAATACTTGGCAAATGCTGATTCTTTGGTCATTTTTTCGCCTCTGTTCTTGAGGTCAGCCGCCTGAAAAGTAAGCAGTTCCGCCGCTTCGATCTCCGTTTTCATATCCGCCAGCTTGAATCCGATGGCCTGGAAATTAATAATCGCCTGATTGAACTGATGGCGTTCCTGTGCATATTTGAGGCTCGCCTCATACGCACCCTTCGCAATCCCTAAGGATAGCGCAGCGATGGAAATACGTCCGCCATCAAGGACTTTCATAGACTGAATGAAGCCCTCGCCCACATTTCCGAGCATATTGGAAGCCGGTACGCGGCAATTATCAAAGATCATTTCCGCCGTTTCAGAGGCACGCATGCCGAGCTTGTTCTCCTTTTTACCTCCGGAAAAGCCTGGCGTACCACGCTCTACCACGAAAGTAGTCATCCCATGGGAGTCGCCGCGCTCTCCGGTACGGACAATCACAACGGCTACATCACCGGAAATTCCATGGGTAATCCAGCATTTATTTCCATTGATGACCCAGTCATCGCCCTCCTGATGGGCTACACAGAGCATATTTCCGGCATCCGATCCGGTATTAGGCTCAGTTAGTCCCCAGGCACCGATCCACTCAGCCGTAGCCAGCTTTGGAAGCCATCTTTTCTTCTGCTCCTCATTCCCGAATTGCAGGATATGCCCCGTACACAGCGAGTTATGTGCCGCCATAGATAGTCCTATGGAAGGGTCAATTTTGGAAAGCTCGGTAATGGCCGTAACGTACTCGAAGTAGCCGAGTCCGCTTCCACCGTATTCCTCAGGGACAAGTACGCCCATCAGACCAAGCTCCCCGAGCTGTTTGAAGCACTCCACCGGAAAGTACTGGCTTTCATCCCAGTCCATCATCATCGGTTTGATACTTTTTTCGCCGAAAGCGCGAATGGTTTCAGCAATGAGCTGCTGATTCTCGTTTAGGTGGAAATCCATGAATTGGAAAATTTTTGCAAAAATAGGGAAAATAGTAGGAAGGAACAGGTAATGGGGTACAGTTAAAAGTTAAGATTGAAATGGAGCAGGGAAAGTGTTACTCAATGCGCCCACTTTTAGCTTATTTTGATCGCGGTTTTGCTTGAATGGGAGGATAACTCCGATCCAAATCATCCCCGCCATCTCCCCACAAAAAAGCCCCTGAAGAACAAACTTCAGAGGCTCTCTCATATTTTATAGCTGAGCTACTACTTCTACCGCAACAGCGTCACCGATCCGGTGAAGGTGTATTTCTTGCCGAACAGATTGGTCACTTTCAGCACATACACGTACACGCCTTCTTCAGCCTCGGAGCCCTGGTACTTCCCGTCCCAGCCTTTGGTCTTGTCCGTCGTCTCGAACATCTGCTCGCCCCAGCGGTTATACACCTGGAAGAGGTAAGCGCCTGTCTCTCTTGTAATCGGCATGAACGTCTCGTTCACTCGTGTCCGCTCATTGTAGAGGTTATTCGGCGTAAATACGTTCGGGATATACACGATCAGCTCTGGCAATATCTGTACAAAGGAGTCCGCCTCTGACTTACAGCCCTGCTCCGTGACTACGTTTAGCTTCACGTGGAAGATACCCGTATCGCGGTACTCATGGTCGATCTTGCCGATATCCGAGCCTTT
>JBBRLW010000425.1:0-2063 GCA_038231115.1 Bacteroidia bacterium | reverse complement strand
GGACTACCGGAAAGAAAAATCAATTTGCCCTCAACAAATCTTGAATTGCCTGATCTGTAAATATAGTCGAGCAAGGTATTTTTTGCCGTATCAATATGATTGGGAACCGAGTCCTTTGAAATAGGAATATATTTGGTTCCTGAAGTGGTTCCACTGGTTTTGGCGAAGTAGGTAGGTCTGCCGCGCCAGAGAACATCTGCCTCTCCTGATTTTATTCTTTCAATGTACGGCGCTATTTCTTCATAATCGCGGACTGGAATGGCAGACTTGAAATCTTCATAAGACTTAATGTCTCTAAAATTATGATCTTTCCCGAACGCAGTATTTTGCCCGTCAAATATGAGTTCCTTGCGAATAACATCCTGATAGGCAACGGCATTGTTACTCCATTCTAATTCATGTTCCTGAGCCTTTTTAGCCAGAATTTTTGCGGCGAAGCTTTTAATCCCCATTTCACTTCAATATTAAGCATTGATTTAATAATAGGATTAAAACCAATGTGGTGTAAATGTTGAACTTTACACTCCCATCAGGACTTATACTGTTTGATATGAATAAAGTAGGCGTTTTTACGTCCGGAGGTGATGCACCGGGAATGAATGCATGTATCAGGGCAGTTGTCCGGACGGCCATTTATAAAGGACTGGAAGTCTTCGGCATTGAAAGAGGATTTAATGGTATGATCCATAACAGAATTGGTCAGTTGAATTCGCATTCTGTATCAAATATCATTCAGAGAGGGGGAACCGTCCTTAAAACGGCGCGGTCGGAGGAATTTCGAACAAAAGAGGGTAGGGAGATGGCATGCAGACATCTGAAAGCCAGAGGGATAGAAGCCCTTGTTGCTATCGGTGGAAATGGAACCTATGCGGGTGCCAAGATATTTTACGAAGAATTTGGTATCCCAACGATTGGAGTACCGGGCACCATTGACAATGATCTCTTCGGTACCGATTACACGATAGGATTTGATACGGCCATCAATACGGCTATGCAGGCTATAGATAAAATTCGCGATACGGCGGACTCCCACGATCGGATGTTTTTTGTCGAGGTCATGGGAAGAGATTCCGGCTACATCGCAATGGATGTAGGCATTGGTGGCGGAGCAGAAGCGATTTTAATTCCGGAGATACACACCGATGCCATGCACATTGTAGAGCTGATCCGCAACGGATGGGGCAGACAAAAGTCATCTCAGCTATTTATAGTAGCTGAAGGCGATGATGCCGGAGGTGTTGATGCCGTCGTAAAAAACATACTCGAGTACGTTCCCGAAATGAATTATCGGATTACCGTCCTGGGACACATTCAGCGCGGAGGATCTCCTACCGCCCGTGACCGCGTTCTGGCCTCCCGTCTTGGAGAAGCCGCTATTAATGCATTATTGGATGGCAAAATTTCCCAGGCAGTGGGATTAGTCAATAATCAGATTGAGTTTGTGTCGTTTGAGGATGCCATCAACAAAATCAAACCGATTGATGACTCACTCATCAAATTAGCGGAGATATTAAGTACCTGATCAGAATTGAGGTATAAGGAGGCTGATGTCCTAATTTCGTGCATTCAATGAATAAAGAAAAGATAAAGCTTCTGATCATCGGATCAGGTCCAGCAGGATATACAGCTGCTATATATGCTGCACGAGCCGATTTGAGGCCGATAATGTACACGGGACTTCAGCCAGGCGGGCAGTTAACCATTACTACCGATGTAGAAAATTTCCCGGGATATCCGGATGGAGTGATGGGTCCTGCTATGATGGAAGATCTCAAAAAACAGGCAGAGCGGTTCGGAACCGATGTCCGTTTTGGAATGATCACTTCCGTAGATTTTCAGACCTATCCTTTTGAAATTGTTGTGGATGAGGAAACTCATATTGAAGCAGAATCAGTTATAATTGCTACCGGGGCCACCGCGAAATGGCTCGGATTGGAGTCAGAGCAAAAATTCAACGGACATGGGGTCAGTGCCTGTGCCGTATGCGACGGATTCTTTTTTCGGGGCAAAAAAGTCGCGGTCGTGGGCGGCGGCGATACCGCCATGGAAGAAGCCAATTACCT
>JBBRLW010000424.1:0-2073 GCA_038231115.1 Bacteroidia bacterium | reverse complement strand
GAGCTTAGTAATGAGCTTTTTGAATTACGTCAACAGGAAAAAAGAGAGATTTATAGGATTCTGAAGCAGCTCACTGCCGACCTGCATCCCTATGCCACAAACTTTCTACTTTACAGGCAGATCATAGGACTTTTCGATTTTATTAGGGCAAAGGCGAAAGTAGCTATCCTGTTAAAGGCTGTCAAGCCGGAATTGTCCGAAAATCAAACCCTCGATGTTCAAAAGGCTTATCACCCGCTACTATATCTTGTCAATCGTCAAAATAATAAGGATACAATTCCATTGAGCTTAAAGCTGAATGCTCAGGAACGCATTCTGCTGGTATCCGGACCTAATGCCGGTGGAAAATCTGTTGTGCTGAAAACAATTGGACTACTCCAGGTAATGTTGCAATCGGGATTATTGATCCCCGTATGGCCTGATTCCGTTTTCTGCATTTTCAATCGGATTTATGTGGAGTTGGGAGACGAACAGTCCATTGAAAATGAGCTGAGTACATATTCTTCTCGCCTGACCCACATGAAATATTTCCTCACAAAAGCAGATGACAGGACGTTGTTTTTCATTGATGAGTTTGGTACCGGAACTGATCCGAAATTCGGAGCAGCTATCGCAGAGGCATTGCTGGAGGAGCTAAACAAGCGCAAATCCCTCGGAGTAGTGAATACCCATTATTCCAATCTCAAGATATTCGCCTCAAAAACGGAAGGTATCATCAATGGTGCTATGGCATTTGACACTACCAATTTTGCACCTCTGTATCAGCTAACTATCGGACAGCCAGGAGCATCGTATGCTATTGAAATTGCACGTAAAATCGGACTGCCTGCAAAAGTGATCAAGTCGGCACAGGATAAGCTCGAGGGAAAAATTCAGGATTATGACGCACTTCTTTCAGGACTTGAAACGGATAAGCTGCTGATTAATACAAAACAGGAGCGCATCAGTAAGGATGAAGCGCATCTTCAGACACTCATCAATACTTATCAAAATTTAAAAGATGATCTGGAGCGTAAGAAGAAAGACATTCTCAAGGAAGTTAAGCTAAAAGCAACCGAGCAGGTGCAGAAGCAGCGCAGAGAAATTGAAGAGCTGGCCAAACAATTCAACAAGCAGGTGGTAGCCAATCAAATTGAAAAGGCCGAGCAAATCCGGATAGAGTCGGCAGCCAAAGCTGCGATTCTTATTGATGAAGTAAACAAAATCAAGCTTGAAGCGCGCCCCAGCGTAGATGAGTTAGAACTCCAGCCAGGCCGGAAAGTCCGCATTTTTGATACTCATCAAATCGGGAGCATTGAAAGCATCCGAAATAACAAGGCTGTAGTAGATTTCGGCTCACTCAGAACCGTAGTAGCCTTATCCGAGCTGGAGCCATTGACTGACAAACAATTAAAAAAGGAGTTGGTACTGGAACATACTTCATCCAATACTTTGGAGCAGAATTATGCTACTACTCTGGACGTAAGAGGAATGAGAGCAGATGAAGCAATGGATGCGGTTGAAAGGCAGATTGATAAGGCAATAATGATGGGCGTACATCAATTTAACGTCTTACATGGTACAGGTAGCGGAATACTCAGAAAAAGAATCCGGGAGCTACTGCGAAAATATAGCTATGTATCCGACATTCAAAGTGCTGCCCAGGAGCATGGTGGAGATGGGATAACAATTGTATCATTAAAATAAGAAAGGCGGCCGAGGCCGCCTTTCTTATTTTTGATTGGAAAAGTAAACAGCTAATCCATAACTTCAACAGGACCTTTTCCTTCCCTGATCAATTCAATCTCGCCTTCGCTGCAATCAAGGATAGTAGAAACCTGCTTGTCCCCAAATCCTCCATTGATTACAATATCTACTTTGTCCTTGTAGAAGCCATAAATTTCCTCGGGATCCGAGAAGTAATCATCCAGAATCTGTTTGTCATGTATGGATGCCGTAACAAGCGGATTACCAAGGGCTTTTACGATTTCACACGGGATATTATTATCCGGTACTCTGATCCCAATAGTCTTCTTTTTGTTTTTGAATAGCTTGGGAACCTTGGTATTAGCTTTCAAAATAAATGTATAAGGT
>JBBRLW010000423.1:0-2087 GCA_038231115.1 Bacteroidia bacterium | reverse complement strand
CCTAATTTCTTATTAGCGGATCAAGGCAGCGTTGCTTTTATGTCGGAAGACAATCTATCCCAGGCGGTTATCACGCTACCGAAAGTCCTGATCGGAGTATGTGGAATAGATGCCATGCTCCCGCATCAGGAAGATATGGCGCTTTTTGCTCCGCTGTATGCTACCTATCGCTATGGACGTAACATGCCGGACTATCTCCGCATTATGACAGGACCCAGAAAGACCAAATCTTACGAGGGGCCTGAGGAGATGTATATGGTGCTCATAGATAACGGACGGACGGATCTGCTGGGCACTATTCCGCAACGTGATATTCTCTCCTGCATTGATTGCGGCGCCTGCCATGCCGTGTGTCCCGTATATCGCATTGCAGGAGACTCGGCCTATATGAGCGTCCATACCGGACCCGTAGGTGCGGTGATGAATCCTTTTATGCTCAGCTTTGAAAGCTTCATACATCAGAGCTATGCGAGTACTTTATGCGGCGCCTGCTCGGCTGTTTGTCCGGTAGGGATTGATATTCATAAGCTGCTACTGCATAACCGACAGCAGAGCATTGCCGATAACAGAAGATCCCGTCTTGAGGAAACGGGCTGGTTTCTCTGGAAACGCGCTGCCCTCAGGCGGAGCCTTATGAATGGCAGAAGCCTGATTTTCAGAAATATGCTGACGCAGCTCTTCTTCGGAAAAGCATGGTCAAGAGAGCGGGAAATGCCTCAGTTTGCCAAACGTACCTTCAACGAAGAATGGAAGAAGCAGCGATCGTAAAGCATGATGATCGTACAGGGCGCCGGATAAGCTGGATCGCGTATGTTCTACATCCTGCTTTTCTGTATTTCTATGCAACTGTTATCTATATTCTATTGGAAGATAGTACAGTTACTACTTTCTACTTTGTGAGTCGTGTGATAGCATACACGTTTTCGTTGACAGTCCTTTTCCCGGTCATATTTATCCGGATGAATTATCCGGATATGCTCCTCAAAGAGCGCAAAAACCGGATCATTCCGCTGTTTGTATCTGCAGCATCATACTTCGGATGCAAGCTACTGATTACCCTGTTACCGCTGAGTCCGGTATTAAAAGCCTATCTGAGTGCAAGTATCCTGGGAATGATGCTCCTGGGACTGATAAGCATCCGATTCAAGATCAGTCTCCATGCGAGCGGATATACCAGCTTCGGCATTTTCCTCCCTCTGATTATAGCATATCAGGGATATTATGCCTGGCCTGCTTTCCTGTTATGTTTGTTAATGGGCACAGGTCTGATCTATCAGCGTCTTAGCTCAGGGGCACACACATTATCCGAAGTATTAGCAGGCATTAGCCTCGGAATATGTTCCGGCCTTCTTTACGGATGGAAATTTATTATATAGGAGCTCTATGAGGAAAATATCACCCTATAAAAAGAAGGTTCTCTATAACATATCCTGGCTTACGCTGGATCAGATGCTGCGCATGGGTATCAATGCTCTCGTGGGAGTATATCTGGCCAGGTTCCTCGGTGTAGAGCTATTCGGGAAATATAATTACGCGCTGGCTCTGGTCTCCATATTTGTGCCGGTACTGAATTTCGGCTTTGATGCCTACCTCACTCGCGACCTGATCAATAATCCCGAGAAAAAAGACGAAATCCTCGGATCGAGCTTTGTCATGCGCCTGGCCTCTTCGGTTTTTCTTCTGATAGTAACCTGTACATTAATCCTCTACCTGCGCCCGGGTCAGCCGCTGATTCAGCTGATGGTACTGGTCTTCAGCATCGGATATATATTCCAGAGCTTTGACGTCATTGATATTCTGTCGAGGGCGCAGCTGCAGTCCAAATACACGATTATGGCCAAATCATCGGCCTTTTTGATTTCTAACGGACTCAAAATCTATGGATTCTATGTCCATGCGCCGGTGATGTACTTCGTGATCATCTATAGTCTTGAGATTGCTCTATCCGGACTCTTTCTCGTGCTGATCTATCGTTTCCGTACGGCACTGCTTCTGAGTCAGTGGCGTGCTACCCGCACACAAGTCAAATACGTCCTTAGAGAAGGCTGGCCGCTGCTGTTATCCAGTGCTTCCTCTTTACTTTACGG
>JBBRLW010000422.1:0-2093 GCA_038231115.1 Bacteroidia bacterium | reverse complement strand
GAAGCGCTGCTATGTCCTTCAAAGCCCGTCTGGGCTGACACCAAAATCATCTCAAATGCACAAATAAAAATTCTTGGACAAGCTCTACGTCCTAATCAATTGCTCTCTATTTGAAGGCATTAAGTCCGGTTACATCCATTCCCGTGATAAGAAGATGGATGTCATGAGTGCCCTCATAAGTCACAACTGACTCGAGGTTCATCATGTGGCGCATAATAGAGTACTCGCCGGTGATACCCATTCCGCCTAAAATCTGACGTGCTTCACGGGCCACGTTAAGAGCCGTTTCAACGCTATTGCGCTTGGCCATAGATATCTGCGCTGCGGTAGCCTTGCCTTCGTTTTTAAGCGTCCCGAGGCGCCAGACCATCAGCTGAGCTTTGGTGATCTCGGTGATCATTTCAGCGAGCTTTTTCTGAATCAGCTGGAAGCCTCCAATAGGCCGATCAAACTGAATACGCTCTTTAGAATATCTAAGGGCTGTATCGTAACAGTCCAGAGCCGCACCCAGTGCTCCCCAGGCAATGCCATAACGCGCATTATTCAGGCAGGAAAGAGGACCCTTCAGCCCCTCAACGCCCGGCAATATATTTTCTTTTGGAATTTTGACATTATCAAATACCAGCTCTCCGGTGGTGGAAGCCCGGAGTGACCATTTGGAATGGATCTCGGGCGTTGTAAAGCCCTCCATACCACGCTCTACAATAACACCTTTGATTCTTCCTTCGTCGTTCTTGGCCCAGACCACCGCGACCTGTGCATACGGAGAATTGGAAATCCACATTTTAGAGCCATTCAGCAGATAATGGTCGCCCTGATCCTTGATATTAGTCGTCATGCCAGAAGGATTAGATCCATGATCTGCCTCTGTGAGTCCGAAGCATCCGAGCCATTCACCGCTGGCCAGCTTCGGCAGAAATTTGTGCTTCTGTTCCTCGGAACCAAAAGCGTAGATCGGATACATGACTAATGATCCCTGAACGGAAGCCGTAGAGCGTATACCGGAGTCTCCACGCTCAATTTCCTCCATCATGATGCCATAAGCGATGTAATCAAGTCCCTGACCACCGTACTCTGCCGGAACGGTAGGGCCAAAGATACCCAGCTCTCCCATTTGCGGGACAAGATAATAGGGAAACTCCGCACGCTGGGCATAGTCTTCAATAATCGGAGAGACATTTTTTTTGACCCATTCCCGTACAGTACTACGGATGAGGCGATGCTCTTCCGTCAGCATATCATCCACGTTGAAATAATCGTGATGCTCGTAGCGGTCCACAAAATTATTCCTGGGCGCTGCCGTGTTCGTTGAATTGGTGCTTCTGGCCTCGAAATCCTTAATCATATCCATACCTTTGGACTTGCAAATTTAGGACAGAATCCATGGGATATGTTGCCCTTGAAGGAATTGAATTTACAGCTGCTATTGGCGTCTATGAAGAAGAGCATCGCATTCTGAGGCAGTTTAGTGTGGACATATCAGTCAAGACCGACCTGCGCAAGTCATCGCTTTCCGATCATATCTCTGATGCGCTGAATTATGAGCTATTGCTCAATGCCGTACGGAAAGTGATGCTATGCACGGAGAAGAAGCACCTCCTGGAAAAAGTCTGTCGCGATATTGTCTCGGAAGTGTTGAAAGAATCTCCGGAGATCACAGAGATTCGGCTGAAAATTACCAAGCATCATCCCTTTCTGAGTGGAGTTGTCCAGGCCTCGAGCGTAGTTTTCCAGTACCCTGAGGATTATCTCTTATAAAATTGCTATATTTGAAGCCCCTTGGGGAATAGGGTCGCGTGGCCGAGTGGCTAGGCACAGGTCTGCAAAACCTTTTACTGCGGTTCGAATCCGCACGCGACCTCAAAAACAAGCCTCTGATGTTTAATCATTAGAGGCTTGTTTGTTTTACAGGCCTTTGATAAAGAATGACACCAGTCCGATCTATTTCCGCTTTGAAAGCCGGATCACCTATATGTTCATACAGGCTTATATCAAAGAGATAGGGAAGATTTAGCTCTTCCATAGCTTCACTAAACTGATGGAATGCACTTCGTTTTAAAGCACTTCCTTTGAGGCAGATATCTATATCAGAT
>JBBRLW010000421.1:0-2096 GCA_038231115.1 Bacteroidia bacterium | reverse complement strand
GAAATAGTACTATCTGAATTTTCCGTTATGCTTGATATATTAAGCCCGAGCTTCTTTCCGGAAAATAATCTCAGTGAAGGCTGCGCAGTATCCGAGATGTAGTTCCGGACACTATTTCCGGGAAACAGATCGCCATTATCACCTCGGTTCCGTCCAAAACGGAGATCATCGTGCCCATCCGATTGCAACAGCGCCAGTCCATAATGACCTGTATCGGCATTCACTGTATTATATGCCCAATCTGCGCTGGAAGCATTCATAATCGCTGAGTCCACATGCCACACGGCAAGTCCGTGCGCCGGAAGTGCCGAGTCTATCCGCGTGGGCTGACGGTTTTCGAGCAAAAAATATTCAGCAGGATTCGATGTTCTGATCCGGTATATCACAGAATCATAAAGTGAAGGCTTGATGTTCAGATGCTCGCTACCCCTTGTAATATCGACTGGATACGTCCAGTTAAGCCAGATGCGGGAAAAAGCAGAGTATCCCGCAGGTGTCCGCTCCTGATTCAGCCAGGGACCATCTCCCATCAGCTCAAATACACCTGTGCCCTCACTGGAGCCTTTGGTATCATACATATCCGGAAGCCCCATCATGTGCCCAAACTCATGGCAGAATACGCCGATCCCGACCATTCGCTGATTGAATCCTCTTATCTCGGGCTGGATGCTGTAGCGGTCAATCCTGACATTGTTATACGTCCGGTATTTATTTCCAAGCATAGAGTGATGTGACCAGATATATTGCGTCCGGCTGCCTTCTTCTGCTCCGGGACCGGAATGCACCACCATAATACCATCTACTATACTGTCTCCATTATTGTCATATTGCGAAAAGTCCACCCCAGCCTTGTGCGCTGCGTCTATGGCCTCAGCAACAAGGTCTCTGGCTATTTCAGCATTCTGCTTTCCGTAATGTTTATAAGAAGTATCTGCGGTGTACCAGCCAAATACATCAGCTTTGATATCGAGCTTACCGTACGAGTTTCTCAGGTAATAATCTCGATAGCTGCCTGTTCCGTGATAATTAGAATCATTCATCATTGCCTGAAAATCCGAAGCGCTAAATTTAGATTTCAGGTCAGGATACTGAATCAGCAGTACCAGAATTTTAACTTTTCCTTTAGTCGGAAAAAAGTCAGTAAAGGATCCTCCGTTTTTGTTGAGGGCATTAACTCCTGGGTCGGCTATATTTCCGACATTTCCTATAAATCTTAGATACCCGGATTGCCCGCGTAGCCACATTTTTTCCACAGATTCCCTTAGCAGAGGATTATGTGCCAGCGTATTTAACTGTGGCACCCCGAATAAGGATTTTTCTTTGGCATAATACCATCCACCATCAGGAAACTGCTCTACACGAAAGCCATCCAATGTAAAAGAAGCATGGGATTGATAGTTGCCCCTGCCTTGGATGGTCAGGAGAGAGCCATCCAACTGCCTGACGCTAATTGTATCAGGCATGGCTTTGCATAAGGAAAGCGGCTGAGCTTTCAGTCCTACTGCTGAGCCCAGCAACATCAGAAACATGTATATTCTTCTGAAAGCCATCATTTTTAGCAAACCTCGTATTTAGCAATAATCAGGCAAATGAAACATTGTTCAGAGTATGAACAATGTTTATGGATGATAGAAGGCTCAAATACTGTCCACAAAAAGAATGGCTCATTCTCCCTACTATACAATAGTATCCCAGCGGAGATATTTTGATGAGAAGGGAATGGGGGTTAAAAACGGAATTTATAGTGAATGCAAGTTTTCTGAGATCAAAGCCACGATATGTCTGTAATGGAAGCAATTGACATAAAAACAAATTTAGAGCCTAATGCATTTGAAATAATCCTACATCCGAAAGGCAGGTTCAAAACAGCAACAATGTTAATATTAGAAAAATTATGGTCAAAAAAGCAATGATGGTAAAGAATTCTAAGTGACCAAAAATGAGTTTTTTCAGCATAGGACAATTTGTGGCTCAGGTATCAGTTGTTAACTAAAAACCATCTTTCCGTAACTTATAACAACTTATTTTAACTATTTTCAACGTTGTGTCTTACCACAAATTGACTCATCCGCCTACTAATGATCTGCGATAACAGG
>JBBRLW010000420.1:0-2100 GCA_038231115.1 Bacteroidia bacterium | reverse complement strand
CTGGAGGACAGGAAATTCATCAAACTCAAAGTGATTTTGTTTCAGGAAGGACATCCTCTCGCCGGGCGTAATGATCACGTGTCCGGTGGTTGCATCAATTTCTCCGGCGATGATTTTCAGCAAAGTGGACTTGCCGGCTCCGTTGGCGCCAATGATGCCGTAACAATTTCCGGGAGTAAACTTGGCGGTAACATCTTCAAACAGGACGCGCTTGCCGTAGCGCAGCGATATATTGGATAGTGATAGCATGAGGAAAGGATTAAGAAAAATCCGTGCAAAATTACGCTTTTTGACCGGGATTTTTGCAGGCTATGGAAAGGAAGTATTTCAGCAGGAAATCTGCTTTTGCTATTTATGCATCGCTTTCATATATGCCTGATAATCATCATAAATTAAGATGAAATCTGGTGTTTGAAGAGTTTGCACCTCGTAATATAGCATCTGCGAATGATAGTATTTCTATATATCAAAAATATTTTGTAAATTGTCCCCGCCAAATGTTTAAAATATACAAGAAATGAAAAGATTAATGTACGCCTTAGGGCTGTTTCTGCTCATTTCCCTCTGGGGAAATGAGGCCGGAGCTACGCACTTGATGGGATCCGATATGACCTGGAAATGCAAGGGCAAGGATACTTATGACGTAGTTCTGACGATTTATAAGGACTGTAACGGAATTACGCTTGAGCCTACGCGAACGGGGGGTATTCAGTGGAAAGCGTGCGGGGCTACCACTATTACACAGGTAACCAAGGTCTCAAAGCCTATCGTCAAGGAGATTACCCCGACCTGCAAAAAGACCTGCACGCGGTGTAGCAAGTCTTCCCCCAATAATAATTACAGCCCAAATCCTTCCTGTAAATTCCAGTATGGAATTGAGCAGATAAGCGTTACAGCACGTATCATATTAACCAAGCTAAAGTCCAATTGCTGCGATGTCAAGTTTTTTTGGGAAGATTGCTGCCGGAACAATGCGCTGACAACCTTGCAGTCTGCCGGTAGCAGCGGATTCTATGTGGAGGCTACACTTAACCGCTGTCTGCCCAAATGTGATAATTAGCCTACTTTTACCATTCCTCCGGTTGCCATTGTATGTACGGGACAGTGTATTACAATCAACCCGGGTGTGAATGATGCTGATCTGGATGCCAATGGTAACCCCGATTCTCTGGTATATTATATTTCCAAGCCATTAGAGTATATTGGAACTGCTTCGAGTGCCGTTTTATATAAATCTCCTTATACCTACCAGAAACCATTTAAGTACCATGGATTTCCAAAAGGTCCAAAATTAACTTTTGCGCCGCCTGACTGTAATGGATTCTCCATTGACTCTACCACCGGAGATATTAATTTTCAGGCCGATAAAGCCGAGCAGACTGTCATCGCATTTGTAGTGGAAGAATGGGGCAAAGATGCTACGGGCAAGCCTTATAAAAAGGGAACTGTCCGGCGAGATTTACAGCTCATAATCGTAGCCTGTCCCAACAATAAGGTACCGATACTTTCCGGAATTAATGGTACTTCGGCAACAGATATAGATTTCTGTGCCGGAGTTAAAAAGTGCTTCACCATCAATTCCTACGATGCGGACAAGGACGACACGGTATCAGTTGACTGGAATAATGCCATTCCGGATGCAGAATTTTCTACAGAGGTTGGAAAGCAGCACCCCAAATCCACTTTTTGTTGGACCCCTGGGAGTGACAAGGTTCGGAACTACCCTTATCAGTTTGTAGTCAATGCACATGATGATGCCTGTGCGGTTAATGGCCGTACCGCTAAATCCTACAGGATAAGAGTACGTCCGCAGCCGCAGCCTCAGGTGGTGATTACCAGGATCTCATGCGGAGGGGTCGAGTTTGTGGCTTCGCCAAAAGCCGGATCTCAGATTTCCAACTACCTATGGAGCGGGGATGATGCCCTGAGTGGACTGACTCCCAAAATAACGCATCATTATAAGAAAGGCGGTACATACCGCTGGAACCTGAACGTTGAGAATGTATTTCATTGTCAGAATCAGGATTCGGGGAGTGTGAAGATTGATCCGTATGTGGATGTTAATGTCCCGCGGGATACGATTGTCTGCCAGACCGATAG
>JBBRLW010000419.1:0-2101 GCA_038231115.1 Bacteroidia bacterium | reverse complement strand
AGCTCCTGCCACAAAGAGGTTCATGACTCTTGTGCCGGCCAGAAAGAGACCAGCGCTGACTTTACTATGGATGAAGGCTTAGCAAATGTCACAATGAGTGATACGTTTTTAAACAATAATATAATATACTTCACCTGTAAGCAGGATCTGGATTCTTATAGATGGCATGTGGGTAATGATCCAAGATACTTTGGCGGCAAAAAGCTAAAGCTAAGTTTTGGTAACTATACAGGCGATATCAAGATTACACTTGTAGGGCATAAGAGTAATATAAATCATAATTGCTTTCCCAAAGATGATGGATATGATACTTTAACTCGCTATCTTCATTTTATAGATAATTCGCAATGGTCCTGTTTAGGTAGCTATCAGGGACACTTAGAGAGTAATATTTCTGATACCTTTACAGTAGTCATAAAGTGGCGTAAGGGCCCGCCTGCCAATAATGGTGATAGTGATTTGGCGGTTATTAATCCAAGATTCCCTGGTGATAATTTCAGAAACGTTGCTGTATATGGCACCTATTTCTTTACAATGGGAGGATATGCAAGTTCTAATCCCGAGCCGTACGGAGGAGAATTGTTATCGGATCGCAGAACGATAACTTTGAACTATTTTCAAGAAATTTATGACGATAATAATCACTTTAAAGAATGGAAAAACGTAAAATTCATTGGTAAAAAACAATAATATGAGGACGATACTATTATTACTAATAATAATCTTTTCAACATTGAATTCATATTCACAATGTTCGACGCGAAGCTACTCCAACTCATGGGACTGGACGACTGAAAAATACGATGCATATATCAACTCAAGCACTGGCTCAGGTTGCAACTTTATAACTAATATCAGCTGGGAGGTAGGCAGGCAAATGGCTTAGGCTATAAGTCCTTTGCTCAAAAAGCTGATGGTAGTACAGTGTTCATAAATCCGGACAGGCGCCTCATTTTTCCACAGCTTATCCAATAGCCTCCGAAATGCTTTAGCTTTGTTTCAGTCCGGTCGTATGCGGACAGTAGATTTTGAGCATAATGAAGTCACTAAGCTTCCGGATCATGGTACTTTGGATGTCCCTGATGACATTTGAGGGTAGGGCACAGGATAGTCCTGCCGAGCAATATATTGCCAAGTATAAGTCTCTGGCGGTGGAGGAAATGCGCCGCACGGGGATTCCGGCCAGCGTTACCCTCGCGCAGGGATTGCTCGAGAGCGGACTCGGCCAGAGCCGCCTCGCCACCGAGGCAAATAATCACTTCGGAATCAAGTGCAAGCGTACCTGGACAGGCAAAACCATCCTCATAGATGATGATGCGCCACAGGAGTGTTTCCGTGTCTATGGACGTGTGGAGGACTCTTATATGGATCACTCTGATTTCCTCAAGGGATCCAAGCGCTATGCTTTCCTTTTTGACCTCGATCCTAAGGATTATAAGTCATGGGCACGGGGACTCAAACAGGCCGGATATGCGACCAATCCGAGGTATCCTGACCTGCTCATCAGTTCCATAGAGCGCTATCATCTCACCGATTATGATGATATCAATAGCATGGATAATAATCCGGTGATTGTAGTCGTAAAAACTCCCGCCGGAGATTCAGCCCGTACCACAGTCGTAACAACCAATCCCCGCAACGGGACAGGTACGGTCATTACTTCCGGACAGGCGGAAACGGTAGTCGTTGTGGTCTCCAGGGACGACCGGAGATATTCTAATTCCCCTACGCTGGCCAACGATACGCTGCTGCCTCAGATGCCAGCCAGCCTGACGTATCCGGATAATTATATTTATCAGGGTGCGCCGGCATATATTGTCAGGGCAGGGGAGACGATGGAGTCAGTTGCTTCCAAAAACCGACTCCTCCCGGCACAGCTGCGCGGCTATAATGATCTCTGCAAAACGGATACGGTCAAGTCCGGAACCATTCTGTACCTGAAGCCCAAGCCCCGCAACGGATCCGCTCCCATGCATACCGTCACCCAGACGGATGGGATGTATTATATCTCCCAGCTATACCATCTCCGGCTGAAAACGCTGTATAAGCTCAATCTGATGAGTGCCGGTCAGCAGCCGGCGCCGGGCGAGACGATTTATCT
>JBBRLW010000418.1:0-2111 GCA_038231115.1 Bacteroidia bacterium | reverse complement strand
GTAGGTCTTGATAGATCCATCTTTCAGATAGGCGGTAAATGATAAGGGCATGGATACATTCCCTTCTCTTTTGAAGGTAATATCATACTTGCCTGAGGAGTCTCCTTTTTTTACGGTTTTTACAGCATAGTCAACTGTTTTAGACGTCGTCATAAAGGCATCGAAAAACTGATTTAGATCCACATGGCTGGCGTGAATGATACTATTCCTAAAATCTTCGGGATAGGGATGGGCCAATTTCCAGGTCTGGAAATAGCTCTGCATACAATGCAGGAAAAGTGAGTCACCTAAAATATACCTCAGATTTTGCAGCAGACTGGCTCCCTTGTAATACACCTGCCCATATCCGCCGCCGTGATTCAGGCCGGAATTGAATCCATCGGAGTGGGTATTGATATTAATATCCGAACCTCCGTATGCTGCGTTCGTGTAGGGGCCGATGTTATAAGTTTCTATGCGGGAAGCACCATCTGCAAACTTTTTCTGAAAACCAAATTTGCCTGTATGCTGATTCTGTTTCCCATCAATTTTATCCTGTGCCCATACCGTCAGAAACTGAGTAAAGCCCTCATCGAGAAACGCTCTGTACGTCTCATTATTCCCGACCATTCCATAGAACCATTCATGTCCTACCTCATGGGCAATCACTGAGTGATTTTCCGGATCTCCTCCGCCGCATAAGGTCAACATCGGATACTCCATACCGTCCCGTGCATCCGCTACAATGATTTTAGGCCAGACATATCTCCCGAAATCTCTGGAATATGTCTCAATAACTTTCCCAATGAATTTTGGTGTTTTTTGCCATTGCCAGGCATTCTTCTCCTGTACGAGGGCAATACATTTGATTCCCTCCCAGTCATATTCTCCTATTCTATAGCTTGGGTCCGCCGTCCAGGCAAAATCGTGGACATTTTCCGCGTGGAATTTCCAGGTTTTTGTCTCTTTTGTGGCGGGAGTAATTGCAGACAAAGAATCAGATTTTACTGCAAAATTTTTGATGTCCAGCTTCTCACGCAATGATGCAGGCATTGCTTCTTCGGTATTTTGAAGGACTCCCGTTGCATCCAGAACATAATGCTTCGGAAGGCTCAGGCTTACGTCATATATTCCGAAATCTCCATAGAACTCTCTGTTGAGGTGCTGATCAGTCTCCCATCCGAACTTTTTGTCATACACGGCAATTCTGGGATACCAGTGGACACCGTCATAATGCTTGACTCCATCGTGCGTGAAAAGCTTCATACGTCTTCTGACGGTACCATTATCAAAATAGGACTTAAAGCTGATGGTAAAGTGTAGCTTCTTCCCTGGTGACAATCCCGACTTTAGCCTGGCTCTGAGTATTGTATTATCTACTTTATAGTCAATATCTTCTCCTTCAATTTTGAATTGAGTTATACTGGTTCCGAGCTTGTCTTTTTCGTATTTTCCATAAACGGGATACTCATCGTTGGCATGATACAGCTGGTCGAGATATGATTCAGGCTGAAAGGCATTCTGGTACAAATGGAAATACACTTCCCTCAGTGTATCCGGAGAGTTATTTGTGTACTCCAGCTCTTCCTTCCCATCAATGATATCAGTGACATCATCCAGATGAGCGTCAATACTATAATGTATATCCTGCTGAAAATATCCGGCGTAGGGGAGCCGATTTTTCCAGTAGAGCGGGTCATTCTTTTGACTTGACTGAGCCTTAGCACCGAATAGCGCAAAAACACATAATATAATGAGGTAAGTAAGCTTTCTGTTCATGTCAGTAAATGACAAAAGAGCCTTATGGCTCTTTTGATATGAATTTTGTTGCAAATTAAGCCTTAGACGTACTTTTCTCCCCATTTGCTTTTAACATCCGAAACCACATTCCGGATTTCCTGTTCTTTATCCTTATCGGCGATTAAGAGGATTCCATCCTGCTCTACAACAATTAGATTCCGGACACTATTCAGCGCTACAAGCTTATTGTCTCCTACATTTACGATGCAGTTTTCAACATTCCGCGTGTATACCATCGCTCCTTTAATGACATTTTCATGCTGATCCTTTTTGGCATAGGAGTATAATGCATTCCAGGTCCCGATATCTGACCAGGCAAAATTTGCTGGAAT
>JBBRLW010000417.1:0-2128 GCA_038231115.1 Bacteroidia bacterium | reverse complement strand
GGCTAAGGCTTTATTCGGAGAAAGAGTGAGTCTGGCGAGTGTTGTCGCGGAAAAAGTCGGCTGAGACCAGCTTCCTATGCCTGAAGCAGTCATGATCCGCTGATCATTGCCGATGGTTTCCAGATCATTGCTGAATCCGGCAGTAATGACCGGGTTGGATAGCTGGCGGATATTGTAATTCAGAATTGAATTATCCTTTGGCATGGTATCACCTGCGAGTAGTGTTCTGATGTTCAAAGTATAGTCTCCGGCTTTACTGAGATCGGCCCGCGTTTTAAAGCTGAACTGAGCCGTATCACCTGCTTTCAGGCTGCCGCTGAAGGTGTCAAGTACTGCAATTCCACCGGTCAGGCTATAGCTGACCGGAATCTGTGTCAAAGTATTGCTTCCGAAATTCTTTAGTACCACTTTAACCACTTCGGCTGAGCTGAGCTCGGACTTCGTGCCGATACGTCCTTGATGTACCGGAGCTGCTACGCGGAGCAAACCTGCATTCAGCGGAGCCTTAGGCTGACAGAGCCAGCCCATCTCAAATCCCTGTGCTGCCGGAGCCTTATTGGAGTGCTGGATAACGGTCAGGATACCTGTCCGTGCGACCATCGTATCTCCTTTGAATGGGATGTCTGTTCCTGTAAATATGCCGAGGATGTTATCTGCATTACCATTCAGGTTCGTTGCCGGACCGTCTATCAGCACCAGATAATCATCATCGCGCTGCATATCAAAGCTGTTGAAGAAGAATTGCAGCCCTCCGCTTCCTGCGCTGGGCTGTATCGTAACCGTAGAGGTAACATTATCCTGATACATCGTATCTGCACCGGAGTCAAACAGATATCCCTGGCAGGTACTCACCGTCTTGCTTTGTCCGGAAGTTGCCGGCATATAGGTTGCCTGACATAATCCGCTGGCCGGATCAGCAATGACATTACGGGAAATAGAATCCTTATATCCGCCGCAGCCTTTGGCTACGAGCTTGACTTTATAGATCCCGTTCTTGGTGTAGGTATGTGTTGGAGAAACAGAGGTAGAAAGCGGACTGCCATCTCCGAAGTCCCAGGTGAAGCTATTCGATCCCAAGGAAGAGTTATTGAAAATAACGGATTTAGATCCGTTGGTGCAATACGCCTTTTTATCCGTGAAATAGGATACCCTAAGCGTAGAGTCAAAAGGAAGTCCGATGCCACTCGCATAATTAGCTCTCCAGGTATTGCGGAACTCATTGGAGCAGCCTCCGTAGAGATCATTTGCTGCCTGACGTGCATAGTACGCCAGATCAGTATATACGGAGTAAGTACTGAAATACTTGGTATTCACCCGATAGGTAATTTTTCCGGCAGCCAGAAGTCCGATCCCTGATACGGAGTATTTATTTCCGAGATCATTAGTCGCTGATTCACCGGTAGTCAGCATGTAAAACCAGTGATTTAATACATTGGAGTTAGTGTGTACCCCTCCATTATCATTGGATCCCGTATACCAGTAGGATCCCTTGTAATAGGCCGGATCATTATAGCTTTTGGGATCTTTCATATTTCTGAATCCCTTTTTTGACTTTTTGTCAAACTCTTTTCCGATGAGCCAGTCCCAGCTCGCCGGACGTCCGTATGCTTCAATGCAGGTTCCGAAGATATCAGACATTCCTTCATTCAATGCCCCTGATTCATTGAGGTATTGCAATTTGGAGGAGTTTCCAGTCACCCCATGTGTCAGCTCGTGGCCGCAAACATCCAGGGAAGTCAATGCCGTCCAGTTGGTGCCGTCACCGTCTCCATAAGTCATCTCCAGACCATCCCAGTAGGCATTGACGTAATTAGAGGAGTAATGCACATAAGCAAGCAATTTGGCGCTGGCATTGTCATAGGATTTGCGCTTATGGGTATTATAATAATAGTCATAGGTCATTTCGGCGCCCCAGTGCGCATCCGTAGCAGCCTCATCCTGAGTAGTATTGATATTATTCCAGATATTATCTGCATCCGTGAAATCTACGGATGAGCTGTATCCGGTTCCTTTTTTCATGTTGTAGGTCTCGATTCCCTTGCCGCGTCCGGTTTCTCTCAGCCGGAAGCTCGTTTTCCCTGTAGAGTCCGTTTTGATGGGCTGAGTGCCGGAGTATTTCGTTTTGGCT
>JBBRLW010000416.1:0-2136 GCA_038231115.1 Bacteroidia bacterium | reverse complement strand
GCAAAATGGACACAGTTATACTAAGACAATTGCTGATGATTCATTTCTGGAGTCAGAATTATCTTAATAAGCTTAATTAATATGTTGTATAATAGGATTTTAGAAGATCTCATTATGCCAGCTTTTGATACTGTCTTTGGCGGCAGGCTCACCTATCACCTCATGAAGTGGAGGAAGATTCAGTTTCAGTCTAATGAAAAGAATCAGCTTCTGCATGATGACCGTCTGAGAAGACTCCTTCGACATGCTAAAGTAAATATTCCTTTTTATAAAAGAGTACCCTTCAATGCAGCAGGCAATCCTTCCGAAGAAATACTCAATTTCCCGATCCAACGGAAAGCCATAATCAAAGAAAACATTAATGCGCTTGTTTACGGAGATAAATCGAAGCTGATTAAAGAAGCAAGCAGCGGCTCTTCCGGAATTCAGGGCATCGTATATCTGGATAAGGAAAGTCAGTCCATGCACCGATCTGTACAGATGTTCTGGTGGGAATGGGCAGGCTACAAGCCCGGAGACAAACTTCTGCAAACAGGGATTACTCCCAATCGCGGATTTATAAAAGGAATGAAAGACTTCCTTTTTCGTACGGATTATGTCTCTGCATATAATCTTGATTCCTCTGCCGTATTAACCAAGCTCCGTCAGCTGCAGAAAAGTCCGGCCAAGCATTTCATGGGATATGCATCTTCCCTGTATGTCTTTGCCAAGGTAGCCGAGGAAAATAATATCAACGATGTCCGTTTTGAAAGCGTCGTGAGTTGGGGAGATAAAATGTTTCCGCATTTCCGTGCTTTAATCGAGAAGCAATTTAGTACCCGTGTTCAGGATACTTATGCCTGTACTGAAGGAGCTATGATAGCAGCGCAGTGTCAGTTTGGGAAATATCATATTATGATTCCTCAGGTGCATCTCGAAATTGTGGATGACGAAGGCAGTCCTGTTCCTAACGGGACTTTAGGGAAAGTCCTCGTAACCCGCCTGGATAATTACGTCATGCCTCTCATTAGATACTATCTCGGAGATTTGGCAGTAATTGATGAGGATCAGACACCGTGTATGTGCGGAAGAAACCTTCCCATCCTGAAACAGATTATCGGCAGAGATACGGATATTGTAAAAACAGCTTCCGGAAAATTTATGGTCGTACATGCGTTTACTGGAATTTTTGAGCATATCCCGGAAATCAGACAGTTCAAGATTATTCAGAATAACCTTGAATCTATTGAAATAGAATACATTAAAGATAAAGGCTTTAATCCGGGCGTCCTGGATACCATACAGGATAAGATTCATAATTATCTTAATGAGCCCTATCCTATAAGCTTTGTTGAGGTTGAATCTATTGCCCCAACTTCCTCTGGAAAGCCTCAAATTATCCAATCTTTTTTAAAGCAGTCTCTATCCCATCAATTATGAGAGTAACTCTGATCGCTGGCGCACGTCCCAATTTTATGAAGATTGCGCCTATTATAAAAGCTATAGAGAAGCATAATACTTCAGATCCCTCCAAGGTAATTCACTTCCGCCTTATCCATACGGGTCAGCATTATGATGCCAAGCTGAGCCATTCTTTCTTTCAGGATCTCGGTATTCCCGAGCCAAACAATAATTTAGAAGTAGGTTCAGGATCTCATGCAGTCCAGACAGCTAATATCATGATTCGTTTTGAGCAGGAATTGCTCGAGAATCCTACTGATATTGTTTTAGTGGTTGGTGATGTAAACTCTACCATGGCTGCTACACTTGTTGCCAAAAAGATGAATACGCGTGTAGCCCACGTTGAAGCAGGATTACGATCCTTTGATATGGACATGCCAGAGGAAATTAACCGTCTGGTTACGGATATTCTGGCAGATTATTTCTTCACCACAAGTCCGGAAGCCGGGAAAAATCTTAACGATATCTCTATTCCATCCGGAAAAATTTTCCTGGTAGGAAATACGATGATTGACTCTCTTATCAGTAATCTGGAGCGCCTTGAAAAGCCTCAGGTTTTTACGGATGAGCAGCTCGATCAGGCTCTATATATTCTTTTGACACTTCACCGTCCTTCCAATGTGGATGATACGGACAAGCTATCGGATATGATTTCATTCATATCACGCCTGTCCGGAGAGCGAAAAATTATCTTTC
>JBBRLW010000415.1:0-2152 GCA_038231115.1 Bacteroidia bacterium | reverse complement strand
TAGGCTCCAATTCATGAAGTAAACTCTTCGGTAGAAAATGTTTATTCTTTAAGGATTATTCCTTAGTTTCGCCCCGAACACAATCGAAGCTATCGTATGAGAATCCTGAAATTTGTCGGACTGGGTCTGCTGATCATTATCGGACTAATTGTCCTGATTGGACTATTCCTTCCCTCCAAGCAGCACCTGGAGCGTACTCGTCTGATCAAAGCATCAGATACACTGATCTATGATCAGATCAATATCCTGAAAAACTGGGAACCCTGGAATCCCTGGATCAAAATGGATCCGCAGGCTCAGATGGTGTATAGCGGACCTGCCTCAGGTCCGGGTGCTACCTATAAATGGAAGGGCGACAAGGTCGGCGAGGGATCTATGGAAATTACTTCCGCAATTCCCTACAGCTTCGTAGCGACCCGCATGTTCTACGGCGGATCCGATGTTCCGGCTATTGCCACGTTCAAATTAGACAAAAAAGAAGGCGGTACTCAGGTCACCTGGACAATGGACGGTGAATATGGCTGGAATATCATGGGCAGATGGTTTGGACTATTCATGGAAACTTTAGTAGGCAAAGAATATGAGAACGGATTGCAAAACATAGCTGATATTACCGAAAAGCTCGAGGCAGCAGGTATGGGTGCCGTGCATGATAATGCAGCTAAAGAAACAACTACCCCAGCCGCTCCGCTACCCGGAGAAGCAGTCGTTATCGTGGACTTTCCCGCTAACGAGCAGACTATTGATGGATATGCCGTCAAAACTGTCCCTCTGGCTCCGATGAAGTTTATCTCAAGTCCCTTTAAATCGACCATGCAGGAAATAGGTGCAGGCCTCGGAATGCATTTCGGGATTTTATCCAAAGAAATAAACAGACAAAAGGCCGAAGTCACCGGATATCCTTTTGCCATATACCATTCTTTTTCAAAAGACTATATTTCCTGTGAAGCCGCACTTCCGGTTAAGGAAATTGAGCGGAACCAGAAGAACTATGATTTCCATGAGCTATCGGGTGGGAAAGCTGTCCGCGTGGAATACAAAGGAAGGTATGAAGGTCTCAGAAAAGTATATCCTGCTATTGATCAGTATATTGCAAAGAATAATCTGAAGAAAACAGGCGAGGCTATGGAAATTTACGTCACCGATCCGATGCAGGAAAAGGATCCTTCCAAATGGATTACCTACGTTCAGTATGCCGTTGAGGGTGGTAAAGAAATTCCCCGCAGGAAATAGCCTGCTTTTTTAGCTAATTTTGCCGCTCAATGTTTGGAACGGATATATCTCAGGAGCTGATCATTAAGTTCGTCAAGTTCTGCGTCGTAGGAGCTGCAGGGACGCTCGTGGATTTCGGCCTGACCTACCTATTCAAGGAGAAGCTGAAATTTTCCAAGTATGTAGCCAACAGCCTCGGATTTTTTATTGCCGCGAGCTTCAATTTCTACTTTAACCGGATATTCACCTTCCAGAGCCAGGATACCGAAGTATTGATACAATACTTCAAATTCCTTTCCGTAGCCATAATAGGTATGGGAATCAATACGTTTATTCTATATTTGGCTCAGAAATATCTGAAGCAGAAATTCTACGTCGCCAAAGCGACGGCAACGGCAGTAACGCTGATCTGGAATTTCTTCGGAAACCGGATGTTCACCTTCAAATAGTTATCAGCGGCATTATTGCGCCTGATTCCTGTTTCCCCACTATATTCCTTAATTTTGGCTTATGAAAAGAGATGAAGCCGTTTTTTCAATTATAGATGCCGAACTTCAGCGTCAGGAGCATGGACTGGAACTGATTGCCTCCGAGAACTTTGTAAGTCAGCAGGTTATGGAAGCAGCCGGAAGTGTGCTAACGAACAAATATGCGGAAGGACTTCCGGGTAAACGTTACTACGGAGGATGCGAAGAAGTAGATAAGGTTGAGAATCTGGCTATTGACCGGATCAAAGAATTATTCGGAGCCGTATGGGCTAATGTCCAGCCGCACTCCGGCGCGCAGGCAAACGCGGCAGTAATGCTCGCCTGTTTACAGCCCGGCGATGCCATCCTGGGGCTGGATCTCTCTCAGGGTGGACACCTCACGCATGGCTCTCCGGTCAATTTTTCCGGAAAGCTGTACAGTCCGCATTTCTATGGCGTTGAGCGCGAAACAG
>JBBRLW010000414.1:0-2157 GCA_038231115.1 Bacteroidia bacterium | reverse complement strand
GAGGTTCCATCCATCCTGGCTGATTCCACCTGATGTGGTAAATGTTACCGGCATCGTGATTGTTCCCGTGTTTACAAATCCGGAGTAATCTATGTTGCGTGGCTTATTGATGATATACACATCCCATCCGCGTCCGGCACCAAGTGCCTGACTAAGTCCGGTAGGAGCAACATATCCATTGGAAAATACGCCTGATACGGTTTCATCGTAACGATAGGTATTAGATAAGCCTGTTGAAGACTGTACTACGCCTGAAAAGCCGTATAGTGTGATGTCATCGTTCCAGTCAAGTATGGTTCCGTTAGAAGTCGGAGAGGAAAGGAAATCCCAGTCATCCGTTCCGCTTGGGATATATCTTTCAACAATCATTTTCCCATTGATAGCCGCTGTGGCACCCAGGGCAGCCAGATTAGCTGTTCTGCTGGAGCTGGATAGCAGTCTGACGATACCGTTCGTGCTCAGCGTACCCGCAGATAACGTCAGGCGATCAGCTATTTTGAGAGAATCATGCACCGTAAGTCCGGTAGCATTATTCAGTCTGATGCGGCTGGCGTTGATATTAGCCGTTCCGTAGATATGCTGCGCCGTAGTTCCGTTGAAAGTAATTGTGCTTCCTGTAATGGCTGAAAGGGATCCGTTCATGTAGAAGTTACGGGCAACTGATAATACAGCTGCTGCATTGCTGATGGTCAATATTCCTCCGCTTTGTACGGCGAGGGCTTTGATGGTGACGTTTGCAGAAATCGTAGGCTGACGTACAGGACTTGTCGGGATTACAACACTGTCTGTAGCGGCAGGCGCTCCGTTTGGAGTCCAGTTGGTTGATGTAGCCCAGGCGGTTGAAGTAGCGCCGCTCCATAATTTATAGGCATTAGATGCCGTAGTGACCGATCCGGTAGCCGTGGTTGTATTCTGATAGTTGGTATATATAGTAGTACCGTTATACTCGTAGATGGATACATCGTATGTATGTCCGGCAGTAAGTCCGGTGACAGTCAGTCCGGTTCCGTTGTTGGAATACACTACATAGTTTCCGGTGCCGAGCTGTGCGCCCAGTCCGAAGGCTGCATTAGCCGTGTAAACATTTCCATCGGAAGGAGGAGTCGCTGTAAGCGTAGTCGCATCTTTAACGACGACTAATCTCTTGGATCCGTTTCCATTCGTCCAGTTCAGCTTGAAGCTATTGGCTGCCACTACTGAAAATATCAGGTTGGAAGCGTAGTTGGTAGGCTGTGCGCTATATACCACCTGGTTTCCGGTAGGATAGGTAGATGTACGGAAGTTGGCCGCAGACCCTGATCCGTTGAAGTCATAGACTGCTACATAATAAGTATAGCCTGAAGTAAGTCCTGTGACATTAACCGTATTGGATGATCCTTTGTAGAGGACATAATTCCCTGATCCGATTTGAGAGCCTGAAGCATAGTTTGCATTGGCGGTATAGTTTGATCCATCGATAGGATTGGCACTTACTGGCGCGCCTCGGTGGATAACTACCAAATGATTGGCGCCATTTCCATTCGTCCAGTTGATGCTGAAGTTTGTAGTGGTAACACTGCTGAATGATATGGAAGATGATGCTACTGTCGGCTCCTTAGCGAGGACATTTGTAGCCTGGCTTCCTGTCAGGAAGCTGGATACGTTATAATTTGTCCATAGACCTGTTCCGCTATACTCAATAATATCGGCATAATAGAATACGCCATTTGCCAGTCCGGTGACGGTTACGCCCGTATCCATTCCTGAATAGACTACGAAGTTTCCTGATCCGATTTGGGATCCGGATGCAAAAGAGCTGGAAGCCGTATAAGAGTTATTATCAACGGGTGTGGAGGATACGCCTGATCCCTGTTTCAGGACAACAATACGCCCCTCACCATTACCATTTGTCCATCCGATGTGGATAGAGTTTTCTGTTATGCTTGAAAAATGCAGTCCGGAAGCATCCGTAGTAGGCTCCGTAGCGAAGAGTGTGAATTTCCCGAGCATGGCGTCGGTTGATCCGGCGTTGGTAGTAGAGAATGCACCTGAAGTCGCAATTCCGGAAGTAGATGTAGTGCTTCCTGCAATGAATATATTGTTGGAAGCGTATGCCGCTCCGTATCCGTTTTCGTCACCTGATCCTCCGTAATAGGAAGCCCATACAGTTTTCCCTGT
>JBBRLW010000413.1:0-2161 GCA_038231115.1 Bacteroidia bacterium | reverse complement strand
GGTGTCTCAGCTGGAATTTTCAATACGGATAGTATATGCAATGGGATTTCAATATCTGGCTATGGTGGAAACGGTAATTGCAAAAACGGAGCTTCTATGGCTCTTTTCTTTTTATCCTCCAAAAAAATGAATGGGGTAGGTATATCCTTGGGAATTATAGGAGGCGATACATTAAATGGCTTATTTGTTACCGGTCAGTTGATATCAGGACTAAGTGATGGCAAAGATGAAGTTAGCAGAATGAATGGCTTGGGGGTTTCATTATTCCATACAAATATTCTACATTTAAACGGAATGACTGTCTCTTTAGTAAACTATTCAAAATATCAAAACGGAGCTTCCATTGGAATTTATAACCGATCTGGTAAAGTAAATGGAATACAGATTGGTGGCTATAACAAATCCAGCTTTTACCATGGACTCAGCTTCGGAGCCTATAACCGATCACAAAATCTTCATGGACTTCAATTCGGACTATTGAATTACGCTGGAAACAATCCCCGTCTGCTGAGGTGGCTGCCACTCGTTAATGCACATTTAGGTCGCTGATAGCGCATACGATCACTATCGATGATGAGTTATGGCTCCTAAGACTGGCATTGTCCTGCTAAGCTGACTATTCAGTCCATGTTTGAGCCGGATGAGGCAGTATCAGGCAAAGTAGTCCTCCCTCTTGTATATGATTATGTAGAGAATTTCGGTAATGGCCAAGCGCAGGTCAAATTAAAGAATGACTGGTTGTGTATAACAAAAAAGGCAAGCGTATCCTCTAAGCTCTGCCAACAAAAAAGCCTGACCTGATTTTTCAATCCGGTCAGGCTTCCCTGGGTATGTTTATAGTATAGAAAGAACTGATCTATTTCTTCTCCTCGGCGATCTCGACGTTTACGGAGTATCCTTTGATGGTGGACTGCATCAGCTTGTTCATAATCTCCTGTGAGAACTCACGCGGGACTTCTACAAAACTGAATTTGTCGTACATCTCGATCTGGCCAATATCCTGTCCGCTGATACCCGTCTCGCCTGCAATGGCGCCGACGATGTCTCCGGGAGAGATATGATTCTTGCGTCCGAGGTTGATGAACAGTCGGTCGAGCTTGCCCATATTACGGACATTCTTTCCGCCTTTGCCTCCTGGCTTATCCGCCGGACGGCCACGGTCAAAGCGGCTCGCTCCACCACGATCATTTCCGCCACGCTCGTTGGCTCTTGGACCTCTGTCGTTTCCGCCACGCTCGTTTCTTCCGCCGCCATCACGCTCGCGTCTTCCACCACCGGACATAAAGTCTTCTTTTTCAGAGATGTCCTGTCCGCCATACTGATCCAGCTGGTGGTGCAGCTCCATTTTGATGAGGGCTGCGGCAATATCCTCCGCCTGGAACCCTTCAGCGATCATTTCTACCACCCATTTGTGGTATTTATCCAGATGACCTTCTCCAATACATTTTTTGATGCTATCCATGAAGCCCTGGCGCTTTTTCAGCTCAATAGACTTCATTGTAGGCACTTCAGTCGGGTTGACGACCGTTTTGGCAACGCGCTCAATATCCCTCAGCTGACCTACCTCGCGGCGGGTTACAAAGCTGACTGATACTCCGGAGCGGCCTGCGCGTCCGGTACGGCCTATTCTATGGATATAATACTCTGTATCTAAAGGCAGATCATAGTTGACCACCAGCTCTACGTTTTCCACGTCTATTCCGCGTGCGGCAACGTCTGTGGCAGCGAGGATCTGGATGATCCCCTGGCGGAATTTGTTCATCACCAGCGTACGCTGTCCCTGACGCATATCGCCGTGGAGCGCTTCGGCCATAAAGCCATTGTTCTGGAGTGTCTCTACAATCTCGTCCACCTTACGTTTCGTATTACAGAATACTAGGCAGAGCTTGGGAGACCTGAGGTCAATAAAGCGTTGCAGGATGCTTGCCTTGTCATGCTCGCGTACCTGAACGTATAGCTGCTCGATGAGCGGCACGGTCAGCTCGTTTTTCGTGACACGGATAATTTCCGGATTCTTCTGGTACTTTTTGGTCAGCTCGAGGATCGGCTTGGGCATCGTCGCGGAGAAGAAGATCGTCTGGCGATCCTTCGGCGTCTCGGAAATGATGGCTTCGATATCATCGCGGAATCCCATGTCCAGCATTTCATCGGCTTCATCAAG
>JBBRLW010000412.1:0-2162 GCA_038231115.1 Bacteroidia bacterium | reverse complement strand
GAGGATGCTCCATGTATTGCAAAGATACACAGCAGTCAGTGGATTGTCAGGCTCCGTGCTCTTTCGCGGCACTTTCCGGATGGGTCGCTATTTTACGTTTATGCGCTCTTTTACGCACCTGGATATTCAGCAGCTCTACGCTTAAAGAAAACGCCATGGCAAAATACAGGTACTCCTTCGGAAACTCTATATGCAGATCATCAGGCAATCCCTCCACTATTAGCAGGAAGCCTATCATTAGTAAGAAAGACAGGGCGAGCATTTTAATCCCCGTATGCCGATTTACAAAATCAGAGATAGCGCCGGAAAAAATAAGCATGATTATCAAAGAGAGAATCACTGCTCCGATCATAATCGGCAGCTGATTCGATATTCCTATGGCCGTCAATATGGAGTCAAAGGAAAACACAATATCCAGCAATACGATCTGAACTACAGCCGCATTGAAGCTCAGCCTCTTGACGGCAATCTCATGATGCTTTCCGGATAATTTCTCAAGTATTTCTTCAATAGTTTTATAAATCAGGAACACGCCTCCGGAAAAAAGGATCAAATCTTTGATACTCAGTCCATGTCCGCTGATGGTGAATATGGCTCCCTCCTGACCCTTAAGCCAGGTCAATGTAAATAAGAGAGCAATACGGATGAGCAACGCCAGGAATAATCCCACAAAGCGCGCTTTTTTGCCTTCCTCCCGTGGAAGCTTGCCCGAAACAATTGATATAAATATCACATTGTCTATCCCCAGCACGATTTCCATCAGCGTTAGAGACAGCAGGCTCACCAGAGCCGATAAGGTAAATAACTGATCCAAGAATTGATTTTATTTGAAATTCAGAGCCTGATAGTGCTCTGAAATAGGATAATCTATTTTTCTGCGACCTCGCCTTTGGTATTGATGATCATCACCTTTCCTGCTTTAGTGACCGAAGCTCTTCCTATTTCATTGAAGTCTGCAGCCTTCTGAAACTGTGGCTTGATGGCCATATTCCCGCTTTCGTCAAGGTAGCCCATGAGTCCGTTTTCTATCACCCGCATATATCCGTTTACAACCTTGGGATAGCCATCGTACTTATAGCTCAGGAGCTTTTCCTGTGCCGGAATGTAAACATCCCAGGTGAAATTCTTTTTTACCACAACTATTTGCCCGGCCGGCAGCTGAATCTCGGCGACTTCGTACAGATTTGGGATCACAACTTTTCCTTTACTGTTTATGGCACCCCACTTTGCCTCAGGCGTCATGGATAGCGCATAATTGTTCTGAAAATCATTTACTTCCTGATAGGTGCTTGCCGGAATAATCTCTTTGCCTTTGATATCGGCAAAGCCCTTCCTGTCTCCTCTGCGGAACACTACAATTCCCTCTTTGGGTTGCGGAGATAAGTCGTCATAATCAATCGGCATAACCGCTGAGAGCTTCTCATTGTATAATCCCCATTTATTATTCTTTCTGATCATCACAAAACCATCAGCAAATTCGCCTATGGAGTCAAAATCCATTGGTAGTGCCTGTACGCCGGATACATCGTAATATCCCCATTTGCCCTTTTTTTCAGCACGGAGATATTTTCCGCTTTCTTCAAGAAAGCTGTACTCTGCTCTCAGAAGAACATCTCCCTGGGCATTTTTCCATCCCGAGAGGCCTTCATCTTCAAATACTTCTCCCTGTGCAGAGACTTTATTGCTGGTCGAGGTCAGCAGTACTGCGAAACCAATGGCGACTAAAAATCTGATTTTCATTTCCCTGAATTTTACTGCAAAAATAGCAGAGCCGGACTTGATTTACTCAAATCCGGCTCTGCTATAAATTTTGATCGATAATCCTTCTTAGAAACCGTATGGACTATCGCTGTGAGCGTTCTTATCTACTTCGACAATTGGAAAACCACCCGCCGGAGTTTTACGATCTTTTTTCGCCTTTTCTGAGTCAGCAATACTTTCCAATGCCTTTTGTGCTGTAAGCAGGAACTCGTCATAGCTCTTCTTTCCTTCACCCATGTAGATGAGCTTTCCTTTGGAATTGAAGAAGAGATACGTAGGATACTTGCGTACGCCCCAGTTTGCAGCTTTCATATTAGCAAACACGCCTTTTGTATGGAATCTGTCACAGATGAACATCTTGTTCATATATTCAGATACCTGACGTTTTCTAAATACATCCT
>JBBRLW010000411.1:0-2177 GCA_038231115.1 Bacteroidia bacterium | reverse complement strand
TAAAAAACCGGATGCATTACGCTATGGCTTTAACCAGTCTGCCAATGTAAGTACGAGTATTAAGATCCTTCAGTATTTTTCATTAAGCCCGGCAGTTGGATACACAGGATATCTTTACTTCAATCGTCTTAATTTTTTCAATAATACCAGCCTTGGTAAAATTGATACAACCCGCCAAAAGGGCTTATTCTACACGCATAACTATAACCTGAATCTGAACCTTAGTACCAATATATTCGGAACATTTGTCTTTGCCAAAGGCAAAATTGCAGCGATCAGGCATAAGATCACTCCATCCATAGGATATACATTCACCCCTGATTTTACTAAGCAGGGAAATTCATTTGTCAGGCTGAATAATTATAGTCCAGGCGCAAGCGGTGAAACGGCTTATAACCGATATTCCAACAATGTTTTTGGAGGACCCAGCTCCTCGACTTTGCAGAGTAGCATCGGTTTTGGAGTAATCAATGAGCTGGGTATGAAAGTCAGGGTGAAGAAAGACACCTCATTTACCACGAAAAAGGTCAATATATTTGATGCCCTGAGTGTCAATTCTGCATATAATCTTGCTGCAGATTCATATAATCTAAGCAACTTCTTTATCCGTGGACAAACTGCCGTTTATCAGAAAATCAATATCAATTTCTCCGGAACATTTGATCCCTATTCCTACGTCAATGGACACAGGACAAAGAACTATGCAGCAAATCATGATGGCGTTTTTGGCCGGCTCATGGATGGAAATGTGCAGATTTCTACTTCATTGAATCCACAGGCGCAAAAAGGTGAGGCGGCAAAGCGCAAGGAAGATCCCCGTATACCCTTCTATTATCCAGGAACCTACACCGATTTCAACGCTCCCTGGAATCTGGCAGTCGGATATACTCTGAACTTTAATAAGATATACAACACTCGTGATCACCGATTTGTGGATATTCTGAATACCCACACGGTCAACCTTAATGGAGGTTTACAGATTACTAAAACTTGGAAGATTAGTTTCCAGTCAAATTACGACCTCAAGCGTAATAATTTGACTACCACATCATTTGACTTCTACAAAGACCTGCATTGCTGGGAAATGCGGTTCAACTGGGTTCCGCTGGGAGCATTTAAGAGCTACTATTTTACGATCAACATCAAATCGCAGACCCTCAAGGATTTGAAATACGATCGTCGTAGAAGCTTCAATACCTATTGATCAGCTACTTTTTGTCAAGCTGACCAAAGACTTTCTTCAAAATATCAGTGACGCGAGCCACCGGATCTTTACGGATGTCCTTTTCCTGCTGACTCACCACATAGAATAGTCCGTCGAGCGCTTTACCCGTAGTGTAATCTGTCAGATCGGAGTTAATGGTATCCTTTCCAGTAAATACCGCAATTGAGTTATACTTGTCCGCAAAATCTCCATAGTATTTGGTTGCCGATACCTTATCCAGTGATGTTTTGATCCTCGGCTTATAAATAGATTTCAGGTTGACATAGGTTTTAGTCTTCAGATAGCTTGTCGCTGCAATGCTATCTCCGAACAGGATATTCTTCCCATCGGTTATCGTAATACTTGTGATGGCATCAATAAAGATCGGCTTTGCTTCCGAAGCCGCATCCTCCGCTGCGCGATTGATACTTAGAATAGCATTATCTACATACGATTGTAATCCGATATTATTCAAGTATCTGGCTGCTTCCTGAGCCTCAGGAGGCAATAATATCTTGATGGCAGCATTCGTAAAATATCCATCCTTACGATTTGTCCTGGAAACTGAAGTATCAGTACCTACCTGGAGCGCAGATTTAAGTCCGGCCACTACTTCAGCATCAGAAACATTGCTGTTAAGGACAGAATCAATCTGATCTTTGGTACAGGCGATCATGCCAACGAGAAGCAATCCGGAAATCAGTATTACTTTACCTACAGAGAAAATTTTCGTGTTCATAATTGCAAAACCAAGTTTATCTGGATTGGGTTCAAATAGCATGCCCCGAGATTTTAATCAATTCTTATATACCTGCTGCTTAATTTTGTTGAAATGAAAGCTGGCCTGCTCATCATTGGTGATGAAATTCTTAACGGATCTACTTTGGATACCAATTCTAACTTTGCTTCCAAAGTTCTGAATGAAAATGGAATCAATGTTTTTACCAAGCTTACCGTATCGGATTCTGCTGAT
>JBBRLW010000410.1:0-2181 GCA_038231115.1 Bacteroidia bacterium | reverse complement strand
CTCCTTGTGCGTTTCCACACTATCCGATGATATCCCGATTACTTCGGCATCCACTTCTACAAATTGCTCATACTCATCACGGAAAGCACAGGCTTCCAGCGTGCACCCGAGGCTGTTATCCTTCGGATAGAAGTACAGGACAAGGTATTTCTTCCCAATAAAATCGGAGATGGCTACGCGCTCTCCGTTTTGTTTGAGAAGCGCAAATTCAGGGATGCTATCCCCGATGGTCAGGCGTTTGGTAAGAACTTCCATATCGTTAACAATTGTTTCCGTATTTGGCAATCGGACTTGTTAATAGTTTCTTAAACTAATAACGTACTGCAATGATCAAAGTTGCAGGTTTTTGTCGAATTATACGCAGATTTTGGTCGAATGGCTTGTACTGTGCCTCGGATTAGATCATCTTTAATTTATCAGGAAGATAAATTACAAAACGGTATTAGTTATAAATAGCTGATATTTAGCAATTTATACTGATAGAATATAGATATCTAATAAGCCCAGGTGAGATATATCGCTCCCCAGGTGAATCCACCGCCAAATGCGGATATGATGAGCTTGTCCCCAGGCTTAAGCTGAGACTCGTAATCTGCCAGTAGCAGCGGGATAGTACCGTTGGTCGTATTTCCATAGCGCTCAATGTTCATCATCACCTTCGCCTCAGGAAGTCCCATGCGCTCTCTGGTAGAGTCAATGATTCTCTTGTTGGCCTGATGCGGAACCAGCCAGTCCACGTCCTCAGCCTTCAGCTGATTGCGTTCCATGATGCGTACCGATACATCCGCCATATTAGCGACTGCATATTTATAGACGGTCTTCCCATCCTGATAAACATAATGCTCGCGGGCATCTACCGTTTCATGGGAGGCAGGCTTTACAGATCCTCCGGCCTTCTGATGCAGGAACTGACGTCCGGCGCCATCCGAGTGCAGGATTGCATCATGGATACCGTTTGCGTCTTTGCTCGGCTCCAGCAACACCGCACCACAGCCATCTCCGAATATGATACAGGTAGAGCGATCGGTATAGTCTATGATTGAGGACATTTTGTCTCCGCCAACCACGATGATTTTTTTGTGGAATCCGGTTTCAATAAACTGAGTTCCGACGGTAAGTCCGTATATAAATCCGGAACAGGCCGCGCTGAGGTCAAAGCCCCAGGCATTTTTCAGCCCGACTTTATCGCATACTACATTGGCCGTAGCCGGAAATACCATGTCTCCGGTGATGGTCGTCAGAATCAGCATCTCGACCTCGAGCGGATCGGTGCCTGTCTTTTCAAGAAGCTCTTTGACGGCACGCTCTGCCATCCAGGAGAGTCCCTCTCCAGGAATTTTGAGCATTCTGCGCTCTTTAATTCCCGTCCGCGACGTGATCCACTCATCTGTGGTGTCAATCATCTTTTCCAGCTCCGCATTGCTCAGGACAAAGTCCGGGAGGCATTTTCCGGTGCCGGTGATGGCCGCTCTGATATTCTTCATGTTATTTTATGACTTTAATGCCGCTTCAGGCTGTATCTGAGGCATCATCGCCAGTTTAATCTTCTCAATGACGTTGGAGTTGACCATCTGCTGGGCAGAGTGAATCATTTTACCGAAGGCCTCCGGCGTCGATACGCCATGCGCTATCATGACGGGCTTATTCACGCCCAGAATCGGAGTAGCACCTACCTGCTCATAATCGAACTTATCGAAGTATGAGTCACGTATGCCCCTCATTTTCATGATCTTGAAAATACTCTCGGCTGTTTTGAGAATGATATTCCCTGTAAATCCTTCGGTGACTAAAACATCGGCTTTATCTGTGAAGAAATCATAGCCTTCCACGTTTCCTACAAAGTTGACGCTCTTGTTGGATTCCAATAGGGGATAGGTAGCCTGTGAGACGAGATTCCCTTTCTCCGGCTCTGCTCCGATGTTGAGCAGCCCTACTTTCGGATTGGAAATGCCCAATACATACTCGGCATAAATAGATCCGATGATTCCGAACTGGCAGAGCACTTCCGGCTTGCAGTCGGCATTAACACCGATATCGAGGATAATCCCCTGTCCGCCTTCGGCTTTAGGAATAAGCGAGAGTATCGCAGGCCGCATCACGCCCTCAATAGCCCGCACGGTATATAGAGAGCCGACGTAAACAGCTCCGGTATTACCAGCGCTGATAAAATTGTCAATACGG
>JBBRLW010000409.1:0-2197 GCA_038231115.1 Bacteroidia bacterium | reverse complement strand
TCCGAGGCGGAGGAAGGTGGATGGATAATGCGGGTACCAGGCGGACTCATAGTATTTGTATCCGAAGACGCCGGCGAGGGCGTGCTCCATTTTGAAATAGAGGTTGAAGCGCTTGATCTGCATTTGTGTCCAGATGTCTATAAAGGCGTAGTTGCCTGCCTTGAAAGTGTTCTGGAGGTAGAATCGGGCGGAGGAAGGCTCCCAGGCGTAGGGACTGTATGCGGTAGTGTAGCGGAGATCGGCACCGAACTGCGCGAGGAGATGGTGACGAAAGGCGTAGCTCTCGAAATACAGGGATCCGCGGTAGCTTAGGTCAGGTACGCGGAGGTATTTGAAGCTGCCGAGTTCCTTCTGAACAATCAGATTGTTTTTGAGCCGGAATTTCCAGAGATAAAAGTCTTTATTCAGAAAAGCGGAAACATATTGCAAGGCCTGAGCTCCCTGGCGGGGGTGTCCGGTGGAATCGGTGTAGATGTAGTTTGCGGCGAGCTGATAGTTGCCTCCGAAGCTCAGGCGCAGGGAATCGAGGCGGAGGGTAGCTTCGGCAAGGGTATAGGATATTTTGCTGAAATCGTTCCGCCACTGAAAGTGGTTGCCGAAGAAGGTTTTGTCGAGATAATCGGTTTCGTATAGCTGATTGCGGAATCGGAGGATGAGGGCATCGGGATGGCGTTGTGTGAAGGGGAGGCTGATGCTGCCTCCGAGGTTATAGTCGAACTGATTGTAGCCGGCCAGTCCGTAGTCTCCGAAAAGGCGGATGGCTTTTCCGATATATACTCTGCCGCGAAGGAATATGTTGGCGAAGGAAGTATCGAGATGCGTCATGTCACTATCGAGCGGAATGGCGAATCGGAAGCTTTGTTTGATCCGGATATAATCGGCCTGGAGTCCGGCGCTATAACGGAGGTCAAATCGCTCTATTTGGGCATTTCCGAAGCTGAACTCATTGCTGATATTGGTGTACTCGGTATAATCGCGGGACTTATCGAGGTTATAAAAGGTATTCTGATACTGACGTGTATCGGGCACAGAGTCGTAAAGGAATTGTGTAAGCCGATAGTATTTGAAATGATGTCCGAGGACAGCCCAGGGACGTACGACGGTCCTTGCTACCGAATCCGAGTCATGTCCCATGACTTTCTGGTCCTGTGCGCCGAGATATAGCTGATGCGAGAATCCGATGTTACGGTCGCGGTATTTTTGCGAGGAAGCGGCCAGACGTAGTGCTATACCTTCCGTGCCGGTGGAGTCAAATCTGGGCTTGTCGTATCGGGCTATGCCTCCATTTTCCTGAAAGTCGTGGTAATTCCAGATGACGCTGGCTTCGAGGGCATATCTTCCGGAAAGGCTGCGGTACCAGGTATTGAGTCCGAAGTTGCGCATGGAGGATGCTTCGCGGGCATAGTATCCATCAGAGGATTGTTTGCTGAAGTTGATGGACGCGTTCCAGTTCCGCCTGATATTCTGTGAATGGACAATTGAAAAGTACTGATATTCTGTGGGTCCCTGGATATATTTGAGCTGGGTATATGGCCTGCGTGTCGTGTAATAGGGCATATTATCCTCGGTGAGGCGGTAGATATCCCAGTGATGGAATCCGAGCTGAAAATCAGCGGGTTTATTGGGATAGAAAAACAGGGGCTGGACGGGCGATCCGTTGTTTCCGAGGTTGGTATAGTGGTTCTGGCGGGCGAAGACGGGATCGAAGTAGTGTGCGTCATTGAGGGAGGTATCTACGCCACGGAGTCCGGTGCTTTTGGCATTGAGGTATCCGGAGAGATAGTATTGGGTGATTTTTCCGTTTTCCTGTCCGGCAATCGGGTTGAGGGAAGACTGAGCTTTGACGGGTCCTTTGACGCTTGTATCCGCGAGGGACTGTCCATTGAGGGTCAATGTATTGCAGAATATAATGCAGTACAAGATGCGGAGGAGCAATATCCGGTGGGGTATCCTGAGCGGGGCGTCCATGAGTGGCTGCAAAGGTAACGGAGAATAGTGGCGGTAATGGAAGTATCCCTATATTTCACGCTTCAGTTGCGCAAGCGTGATTATGCAATATTGGATTATCTTTGCGGCTGCAATGGTTTCCGTGTGAAAGCGGAATGAAAAGGGAATCCGGTGAGAATCCGGGACAGTCCCCGCTGCTGTAAGCTTCTCCGGAAGGGTTTGAAAAGGCTCTCCGGCTGATGAGGATATA
>JBBRLW010000408.1:0-2204 GCA_038231115.1 Bacteroidia bacterium | reverse complement strand
ATTAAAGCACCCGTAGCTGTTTAAGTATGATCAAAAGTATAATTGTAGCCATAGAACTGGCCAATGGAATAGGCATTAACAATAAGCTACCCTGGAATGTATCGGAAGATCTCAAGCATTTCAAAGCTCTGACTATGGGTCATCATATTATTATGGGGCGGAAAACCTGGGAGTCTATTGGAAAGTCGCTGCCAGGAAGGACAAGCATTGTGATTTCACATAATGCAGCCTACGATGCTCCGGAAGCGATGGTAGTGTCGAGTATAGATCAGGCTTTGGAAATCGCAGAAAAGGCTGGCGAATCCGAAGTGTTTATAATAGGAGGAGGCAAGATTTTCTTTGACGCCATTAAAAGCGTCGACAGAATTCACCTGACTCAGATTTATGAATCCTATCGCTGCGACACCTTTTTTCCGGAAATTGTTTTCGGGGACTGGCTTGAAGTATCCAGGGATAGCTTTAAAAATGAATCAGATATAGAACCGGATTATGACTTCATCACTTATGACAGGGTGAAGCACGAGTGATTATGCGGAAGGCTTAGTCTGCTGAGTAAATCCGAGTCGTTTGCCCGTTTTTAGGGTAGAACTTCCCCGCTGAATCACTTTTTCCATTACTGTAACTTCTTTGATTTGGTCAAATGGAGGTACATACAGATCAAAGTCAATTGTTTGCAGGATACAGGTCTGAACAATTTGGCGGATGACTTCCTCATTGATCTCAAAAGCCGAGAAATCATTGTAAAGAAAGGAGAATTGCCGTTTGCCCTGTATGAAAAAGTGTCCCTCCTTATTGATGAATATCCGGGCTATGAGATAGCCGACATCATTCATCCGATTGTATTTTATAGAATCGGATAGAAAATTATATATCAGGATCATTCCGCAATAGGCTCTGTCATTATCCTGCTTGACGTAATCAAGCTTGAATACTTCGCTATCGGCAGGGAAGGCAAACACGTTAGTATGCATCATGAAAAGCAAGGTATCTCCTGAAAATTTCAGCTCCGTCTCAAAATCACCGTTATTTCGGACAGATATTTCGATACTTGGATCTTTCAGCTCAATGGCAGGAGAAATTTCTGCAGAAATGCTTTCTATCTGTTTCCTGAATTGCAGAAATGTGTCAAGTGTTGTCCTGTAAATATGCTGTTTCATTCCTGAAGTAGCTTCCAGAGCTTTCAGGATATCTTCATTGCGTGCGTCCATAGTTTGAAATGTACTGATACGTTAGAAATGTAGATTAATATGCTCTCGCAAATATAACGCGCTGAGAGGAAGGCTGACCTGTCAGGATACACTTTCCGCTTTCCTGTGTATTATTTAGGGGAATACAACGAATTGTGGCTTTACTGAGCTCCTTGATCTTCTCTTCGGTTTCCGATGTTCCATCCCAATGTGCTGAAATGAATCCGCTTTTATTGTCGAGTATATCCATGAAATGTTCCCAGGTATCGGCTTTGTTCATCATGCTTTCGCGGTAATTCATGGCTTTCATGTAAATACCTTCCTGCACCTGATCCAACAGGCGTGGAATATAATCTTCCAATGAGTCAAAGCTCATGGTCTGCTTCATTTTGGTATCGCGAAGGGCTATCTCAGCAGTGCCGTTCTCCAGATCACGGGGACCTATTGCAATACGAAGGGGCACACCTTTCATCTCATACTCAGCGAATTTCCATCCCGGTTTTTTATGATCGTCATCATCAAATTTCACTCTGATGTCTTTTAATTTTAATGCTTTCATCAAGGGTTGAATGGCCTCAAAAATTTGATTCAGCTCTTCAGGCTTGCGGAATATCGGTATAATAATGACCTGAATTGGAGCTATTGTTGGTGGAAGCACAAGTCCTTCATCATCGGAGTGTGCCATGATTAAGGCTCCAATCAGTCGGGTTGATACGCCCCAGGAAGTTGCCCATACATATTCCTGCTTCCCTGTTTTGTCCAGATATTTGACCTCAAACGCTTTGGCAAAATTCTGTCCCAAAAAGTGTGAAGTACCTGCCTGAAGTGCTTTTCCATCCTGCATCATGGCCTCGATGCAGTAGGTCTCATCCGCTCCTGCAAAGCGCTCATTGGCGGTTTTAATTCCTTTGATGACAGGCATAGCCAGATATTTTTCGGAAAAATCCGCATAAATGTTCAGCATTTGCTCTGTTTCAATAATGGCTTCCTCGCGTGTGGCATGAGCCGTATGACCTT
>JBBRLW010000407.1:0-2205 GCA_038231115.1 Bacteroidia bacterium | reverse complement strand
CTCAGTAAGAAAGGCTCCGGGAGCAAAGCCAATCTGATTGTGGAATGGTTTCGAAATTGCAATATAGTAAACGGAAATTCAATTAAGAGATATGCGAAATATACCCTGGATAAGGTCAAAGATGACCCTATATTTCGTGACTGGTGTGCTAATTTTCTCCGTGTTATAGAAATTGAAGGGGTATATGTAGCGAGTGACTCAGAGTCTAATAGCGAAGATGAGCACATGGAGCACTTGGGAGATGTAGAGCAAGGACAGGTAAAAGTCGCTCAGCGAATCAGCTCGGAGGATCAATTAATTAAGCGCTCTGAAAATCTTGTAACGATCCATAGAGCGTACGACAGTGAAGGTAATTTTACAGGAGTCCTGCCCTTCCTGCTGGATATGCAGGAATCTGCTGGTACCCGCAAGCTTCTATATCTGCTTGGTCCCTTGTACGATACATTAACAAAAGGGAAAGTACTGGTCGTTGATGAGCTGGACTCCAAATTACATTCTATGCTTACCCGACACATTATAAATTTCTTCAACACGCAACAAAATGCGAAGGCTCAGCTTGTATTCGCCGTACACGATACTTCTCTTTTAACAAAAGATATATTCCGGCGCGATCAGATCTGGTTTATAGAGAAGGATCAGTTTGGCAGCTCAGAGCTATATTCTTTATCTGATTTCAAAACAGAAACAGTACGGGGAAGCTCGGCATTCTATAAAAACTATCTTGCAGGAAAATATGGGGCTATTCCATACTTTGAGCACGATAATCAGTTAAACGAGGTGCTCTATGGCAAAGTCGGATAGGAAGTCAAAGAAATCTTCCCTGAACGCACTCGAGCGTATTGAGGGGAGCCGTGAGCTTCGATCACCTCAAAGGCCGCGTTTTATTGTGCTCAGCTTTAGACACCTCGATCCTGCACAGGGACAGTCCTTAAAAGATATGGAGGAGCACGGCCTTCTCGCGAAAGCTATGGAAAGGCTGCGTAGCCTCTGTAATTATTCCTTGCCCGAAGCCACAGTCAATGGCATAGTAAGCCTCTATAAGGAGTTCCCCGAAGGAAGTGGCTTTACATATCCTCTATACGTGCCCGGCAACGTGAAATGGGCTTCGGTTCGTGTAGAATCTATTCCAAGAGTCATCGGCTATTTCGAGGAGAATATATTTTATATCGTGTTCTTTGATGAATTTCATGCCTTCTGGCCCTCCAAGAAAAAGCATACCTGAGCCTTGATACAGGTCTAATGCATCAGCGCTCCTTCATCCGCAAATTTCCTACTAACTTGCGTCTCAATTATGGCAGAGAAAGATCAGCTGGCGCAGGACGCCTTAGACTATCATAGCAAGGGACGTCCCGGGAAAATTGAGGTCATTCCAACCAAGCCGACGGCTACACAGCGCGATCTGGCACTGGCGTATTCGCCCGGGGTCGCGGAGCCTTGCCTCGAAATTGCGGCCAATCCGCAGGATGTGTATAAATATACGGCCAAGGGAAACCTCGTCGCGGTGATATCCAATGGGACGGCGGTGCTGGGACTGGGCGATATTGGTCCGGCGGCATCGAAGCCGGTTATGGAGGGCAAGGGTGTCCTGTTCAAAGTATTCGCTGATATTGATGTATTTGATATTGAAGTAGACGCCAAGGATCCGGATGAGTTCTGCCGCGTGGTCAAGGCTCTGGAGCCGACCTTCGGCGGGGTGAACCTTGAAGATATCAAAGCGCCGGAGTGCTTCGAGATCGAGCGGCGCCTCCGCCAGGAGATGAATATCCCCGTGATGCATGACGATCAGCATGGAACGGCGATCATCGTCGGGGCGGCAACGCTGAATGCGATGGAAGTCATCGGCAAGAAGCTCGAGGAGATACATATCGTCGTCTCGGGAGCCGGTGCCTCGGCACTGTCCTGCATCCGGATTCTGCTCTTTCTGGGGGCGAAGATGGACAATATCGTTGTGCTGGACTCCAAAGGGGTGATCCGTACCGATCGTGAGCATCTGGATGAGACCAAAAAGGACTTTGCTACCGCCAAGGATCTGCATACGGTGGAGGAGGCGCTCGTAGGCGCGGATATGTTCCTCGGGCTATCCACGGCAGATCTGGTATCGGCAGAGATGCTCCGGACAATGGCCGATCGTCCGGACGTGTTTCCGCTGGCCAAACCTAATCCCGAAAACAGCTATCCCGATGCCATTGCGGCAAGACCGGAAGT
>JBBRLW010000406.1:0-2213 GCA_038231115.1 Bacteroidia bacterium | reverse complement strand
AGCGAAACTTACTCCTCCATGTACATACAGCTGAAGGTCAGGCCATATTTCACTCAAATCTGTTTTGCCGGATAGTTCAAAAAGCTTTCTTATAAGGATAATTGTCCAGGTTGGTACCCCGAGTATATTGGTAACTGGCTCGTTGATTACAGACTGTGCCATTTTCTCGATCTTTTCATCCCAATTCTCCATTAATGCAATGGATAATTCTGGAACACGCTTTTGCTCATAGAAAAAAGGGACGTTCTGAATCAAAACTGCTGAAAGGTCTCCGTAGCAAATATCGCTTTCCATTTTGTGCAGCTGATGTGATCCTCCCACAGGAAAAGACTTTCCATCAAACAAATTAGCTTCTGGGAAATTGTTATAGAACATGGCATACATGTCTTTCCCAGCCTTGAAATGGCAATCATCCAGAGATTCGCGGCTTATCGGAATAAATTTGCTTTTATCCTGAGTCGTTCCGGAGCTTTTAGCGAACCAGGTAATGAGTCCCGGCCACAGGACGTTTTCCTCCCCATTCATCATTCTTTCTATAAAAGGTTTGAGGGAATTATAGTCCTGAATAGGTACAAGTCTGGCAAAGTCCTCGTAACAACTAATCAGATTCAACTGATGTAGCTTTCCAAACTCCGTATCTTTCGCCTTATAAATCAGGGATTTCAATACCCGATCCTGCGTTTCAAATGGATGCGCTACAAAAGCATCTATTTGCTTCATTCTATCGAGAATGAACCATCGGAAGATATTATTTAGCAGGCCCATTTTTTATAGCTGAATTGCTTGCACAAAAATGACAAAAATTACCTTGCAGGCAATGTTTTAACTATTATTTCTACATTTGAAAGCGATGAATTATTTCTACGATCCGCTTTTCTCCATTGATGACCCTGAATTTCTGTTGAATGAATCAGAAGCACATCATGCGCAGAAGGTTCTAAGAATTCGGGAGAATGAAAGGGTAGGGCTAATGAATGGAAAAGGCCTGATCGGTTTTGGCTTGCTTGCATTCCAGAAGAATAAATCTGCAATCTTCCATTCTGAGCAATTTCAGGAAACGGAAATATCCCAGCCTCAGATTATAATTGCTCTGGCCAATCTGCATAATAGGGATAGAATGGAATGGTTTATTGAAAAAGCTGTTGAAGCTCAGGCACATGAGATTGTGTTGTATAATTCTACTTCAACTGTAAAGAAGAAAATTGATAGTGAGAGGATGTTACGAATTATGATATCAGCATTGAAGCAGTCCGGAAATCCCTGGATCCCAAAGCTGAGCGTTTACAACACCTTCGGAGAGATGATTCAATCTCCCAGTGATGGTCAAAAATATATTGCATACTGTCCGGTTGAAACTACCCGGCATATTTTGAATGCCTACACTCCGGCTCAAAATGTCCAGGTATTGATCGGACCAGAGGGTGATTTTACTCAGGGGGAAGTGGATGAGGCTGTTCAACATCAGTATATTCCTGTTAGCTTGGGCAGAGAGCGCTATCGTGCGGAAACTGCGGCGCTTGCGGCATTATTCATGCTAAAATCAAGGAATATAGCTCTATAATGCGATTTCGGCCTTTACTTTATTTAATGATCTGCACGCTCTCATTATTGAGCGTGAATGCACAAAAGAAATCTACGAAGATTGGCCTGCTGAAGTATAATGGTGGTGGCGACTGGTACGCCAACCCGACTTCCCTGCCTAACCTTATAGCTTACTGCAACAAAGAACTGGGAACCAGTATTGCGCCGGAGGCGGATGAAGTAGAAGCAGGTAGTAAAGAGATTTTCAACTATCCATTTATTCACATGACCGGACATGGAAATGTTGTGTTTTCAGCTTCTGAAATTGAAAATCTCCGAGCCTACATGTTGGGAGGTGGATTCCTGCACATTGATGACAATTATGGAATGGATCAGTACATCAGACCGGAGATTAGGAAAATCTTTCCGGATTTTGAATTAGTCGAGCTTCCTTACTCTCATCCTATTTTTCATCAGAAGTATCCTTTTCCAAATGGAGTTCCTAAAATTCATGAGCATGATGGGAAACCTGCTCAGGCTTTTGGAATAATATATCAGGGACGTTTGGTACTTCTATATACTTATCAGACAGATCTGGGAGATGGCTGGGAAGACTATGAGGTACATAAGGATCCTGTAGATATTCATATTAAAGCGCTGAAAATGGGAGCCAACCTTATTGAATACGTTTT
>JBBRLW010000405.1:0-2216 GCA_038231115.1 Bacteroidia bacterium | reverse complement strand
GAGGGACTTCCCTTTCCAAGTGTTATAAATTGATAGACAGGTTTTCAGAAGATATTGATTTGGTAGTAACAAGGGAGGAAAAGGAATCGGATAGTCAGCTTAAAAAGAAATTAAAAGCTATTAGCGAAATTGTTGGTGCAAAGCTTCCGGAGGTTAATATCGAAGATATTACGCGTAAAAGGGGAATGAATCGAAAAACCGCCCATGAATATCCTTCACAGGTAGCGGGAAACTATGGTACGGTAAGAGACAAGATTATTATTGAGTCAAGCTGGTTAGGTCATGCAGAACCCTATATAGGCATGTCAATTAATAGCCTCATTGCGGAGGTGCTTGAAAATCAGGGACAGATAGAAGTTGCCGAGGAATATAATTTACTTCCATTTGAGATTCAGGTACTGAAGCCAGAGCGGACGATATGTGAAAAAATTATGAGTCTGGTTAGATTTTCACATACGGAATCTCCTATGGAGGATCTGAAGAAAAAAATCAGGCATCTGTATGACTTACATAAACTCTTGAAGGTAAAGGAATATTCGGATTTTTTTGACCAGTATGCGTTTGACGTTCTATTATTGAAGGTCGCAAAGGATGATGTTATAAGCTTCAGGAGTAATAATCAGTGGCTTATTTATCCTCCTTCTGATGCCAGAATTTTTAAAGATCCGGAGGCTGTGTGGGCAGAATTAAAATCTGCTTATACGCTCGATTTTAGAAATCTGGTTTACGGAGAGTTACCTGATGCATCTGATATTCTAAGTACAATTAAGAGAATTAGTCAGCGATTAAAAAGCATTTCATGGGAACAGGTATCTGATTTAATCAAGCCTGGAGCTGTTGAATAGCGATCTAAAGATTCATACACTACGGCAGTACAACTACATTGCGGAGCTGCGGATCGGATTGGAAGCAGGCGCAGAGGGGAATGGCAAAACGCTCGAGGGCGCGGCGGAGTCCGGCGCTGTACTCCGCGCGGTATTGGATGCAAAGGGTTTCGTAGCGGCTGCGGTTATCGCTTAGCCAGGGATGCTCCACCGAGGAAGTTGCCACAGAGGCACAGAACAAGGCTCCGGCGAGCTTTAGCGCGGGAAGTGCCAGCTCGGTACCGAGCATTTCCGTCAGCGGGGCGAGCGTGCACCGCAGCTGATAGGGCAGTATAAGTCCGGAAGTATGATCGGGCGTATAGCTCAGTCCGGCGACTAAAGCCTGATCCATGGCAGTGAGGGATTCTGTGGCCGGACGGATCAGCAGATGGTCGAGGTGATAGGCGACGGCAACGCCATGCGGACATACCGGACAGTCCAGGGCATTGGACAAATTCAGCGGACTGCGGTAATACTGTCCCGCGCCGGACTCCAGGGATACAAAGACGTGGGTCCGTGCATACCAGCTCGGCAGGATGAGTCCCTGCTCAAAAAAGTCCATCGGGATATTGGCCAGCGCCGTACGGGATTCCTGTGCGATGATATTTCCGGTGAAGAGGTTATAGACCTTGACGGTCAGCGTAGTATCTACAGGGGATACGGCCTGAATCCGGGGCAGATAAATTTCCATGAAGGGCTGATTTTCGAGGCGGATGCTGAGTCCGCGTAATTCTGCCGCGGGTGGATTGCCGATGGTCGCGGGTGCCGGCTGATCCTCAGACCATAGCCCGACGGTCCGGACGGGCTTCGGAGGAGACATTTTGAGTCCCGGGCGTAGCGCGAGCTCCATGTCCGATTGTAATTGCTGCATGGTCTGCCGGATGAGCGCCAGCAGATAGTCCGTGGTTGTAACATACTCCGGAGGCAGGGTAGCAGATGCGGCTTCCAGCGTAATGCCGGGCAATTGCTGCAAATAGTATCCGAAGGGGGCTAAGCTATTAGCCGAGGCGTGGTTTTGTATGGCAAGTAACATAAATTCAGGTAAAAGGTAAATTGAAAAGTTAAGGGGGGGGCACGTCGGGTCATTTCGACCTCCGAGCGCGGCGGAGAAATCTTCATTGCTAACAGAGCGGAGTACTTTGCTATGAAGATTTCTCCGTTGCGTAATGCCTGCTCCGCTCGGCTTGAAGGCCTCGCTATGCAGACAAAACTCCAGTCGAAATGACCTAACGGTGTGAGGGTTCTACGGTATAACAAAATACTCCAAGCCGCCAGACCTCCGAGCGCGGCGGAGAAATCTTCATTGCTAACAGAGCGGAGTACTTTGCTATGAAGATTTCTCCGTTGCGTAAT
>JBBRLW010000404.1:0-2222 GCA_038231115.1 Bacteroidia bacterium | reverse complement strand
CGATCAGCTTTATTGGAAAAATATCCTTCTGCTGAAGCGTTTTCAAGCTCCTTTGCTCTTGATCCTCAAACGTATCAACACTTCCTGAGCTTTATATCTAAAAAGAAAGTAAAATTGCACGCCTCACCAAGTCTGATTCAGACAAATAACCTGAAACAGCTCATTTCTTCCAATATCGCAAGAAATTTATTCGGATACAAAGCCTACCTCCAGATGATGAATAAAACGGATAAATCCGTTACAGAAGCCATATCCGTATTGAATGGATCGGATGCCGCATATCAGGCCATCCTGAGCGGGAAAAAATAGATCAGCTCCTGCCTCTGTAGATATTCAGATAATAGAGGAGCGTGACTAATGATCCGAGGGCTGCGACCACATAAGTCATCGCTGCCCAGAAAAGAGCGTCCTTCGCCATGTCATGCTCTTCAATTACAGCGGTATTGCTGGAGTCCAGCCAGGCAAGCGCTCGCCTCGAAGCATCAAACTCTACAGGCAAAGTTATAAATGAAAAAAGAGTGGTCGCTGCAAACAGGACAATCCCTGCCAGCAGTAAATATGGAAATACGGATATCGTTAGAATTCCGGCAATAATCACCCATTGGAGAATCCGGCTGCTAAAGCTCACAAAAGGCACTAATGCAGAGCGCAACCCGAGCCAGACATAGGCACGTGCATGCTGAACCGCATGTCCGCACTCATGCGCTGCAACCGCCGCCGCAGCAACGCTCCGGCCTGTATATACATCTGGACTTAGATTGACCGTCTTTTTAGAAGGATCATAATGGTCGCCCAGCATTCCTTCCGCTGATAGCACTTGAACATCAAAGATATTATTGTCGTGCAGCATCTTTTCCGCTACTTCCTTACCGCTCATTCCGGAGCGTGTCGGGATCTGCGAATATTTGTTAAACCTTGATTTGAATTGGTTTTGAATCAAAAAGCTGACTCCCATTATCAGGAGTATGAAAACGGAAAATTGCATATTCGGAATTATTTATGAGATATTGCCCTGACAATCATTATAATTACTGCGACAAGAAAAACCATTATCGAGATACGGTTTATACCGTGCATCATCCGAAGATTTAAATCCGGCTTGGGACTTGAAGGATCTCTCTTTTCCCAGAACTTCAGGTAGCTGATGAATTTTTCTATGATCATATTTCAGGAAATTTCGCTTCAGTAACCTGCAAGAAGTGTTCTATGTTTCACCAGAGATTTTTTCTGACCTTTGCCTGACGATCTGTCCTGATGACCGCTACTTCTCAGCTTGCTTTTTTTGAAAATACGGAAGAGGATACTTCCGCGCTTGCAATCTATGTAGAGGCTATTGTCCCGCTTGCGCTGAATGTCAGCTTTACCTACCGTGTTCCACGCGAGATTGAAAACGAAGTCAAAATGGGACAACGAATTATTGTCCAGTTTGGCGCGAAGAAGATTTATACGGCGCTCATTGTAGAAGTACACACCCGTCCTCCGCAGAAGTATCAGGCCAAGTATATTCTTCAGCTGCTCGATACGGAGCCAAAAGTCAATGCGCAACAGCTCGAGCTATGGAAATGGATGGCTGCTTATTACTGCTGCTCCATAGGCGAAGTCATGGATGCGGCACTGCCTTCTAACCTCAAGCTCCAAAGCGAAACAAAGCTGGTATTGAATCCTGCTACCGATGCCTCCTATCTCGAGCTTAGTGATCAGGAATATCTGATTGTTGAAGCATTACAGGGTAAGAAAATCCTTACTATTGATGAGATTACGCAGATTCTCGGCGTCAAAGGAATTTTCGGAATGATAAAATCCCTGTACGAGAAAGGATACATTCTCTTCCACGAGGAAATTATAGATAAGTATAAAATCGTATCCGATACTTTTATCAGGGAAGGATTTGACCTCAATAACAGGGAACAGCAAACGGAGCTTTTCACGCTATTGGAAAAAGCACCCAAGCAGTCCGATGTACTGCTATCCTTTATAACGCTCCGGAAAAGCGCAGACCAGATACGCCGCCGTGATCTGTTGAAGCATGCCAATGCCTCTTCTGCTGCTCTGGAAGCTTTAGCTGATAAAGGCATTCTGATCTTATCGGAGCAGGATGTAAGTCGCCTCGAAACCGTGAAGGAGAATATTGTGGAGTTTCCTTTGACTCCGGCACAGACCATCGCAAGAGATGAGATTCTGGAAAGTTTTGAGTCAAAAAATGTCACTCTGCTTTTTGGAGT
>JBBRLW010000403.1:0-2223 GCA_038231115.1 Bacteroidia bacterium | reverse complement strand
CGCGTCTATTACTATGATCTGTATGTAAAACAGCTCGCAGAAAAAGAAAAGCATGAGCAGGATAAGGAAGCCAATGCAGCGCTTCAGAGTTGATTTTTTGAGGCTCGACAAAGCAACTCTGCTCTTTATACCTTATTTCATCATTCAATCGCTATTTTTGAGGCTAATTCCAATGATGCTATGGCTGTTCAGCTTCCCTTCAATATCAAGCAGTGGATCGAGGAAAATCGCGATCTGCTAAAACCTCCGGTAGGAAATGCTCAGGTGTACAGGCAGGTCGATGATCTGATTATAATGGTCGTCGGAGGGCCAAACTCCCGTAAAGACTATCATTACAACGAAAGTGAAGAATTTTACTATCAGCTTCAGGGAGATGTTACGGTCAAGATCATAGATGAGGGGCAAATGCGTGACATGCCTATCAATGAAGGAGATATATTTATGCTTCCGGGGAAAGTCCCGCATTCTCCACAAAGAGGTGCGAATACAGTAGGATTGGTCATTGAAAAAGTACGCTCGGCTGGTGAAATTGATGGCTTCCTCTGGTTCTGCGAAAATTGCGGAAATAAGCTATATGAAGAGTATCTCGAGCTTACTGATATCGTTTCACAGCTACCGCCTGTGATGAACCGCTTTTACTCCAATACAGATCTCTGTACCTGTACGCAATGCGGAACGGTAATGGATCCTCCGGCAAAGCCTGTCGCATAGTAGAGTGAAGATTGACGTTCATACCCATATACTTCCTGAAAAATGGCCGGACTTACGCGAGCGGTACGGCTACGGCGGATTTGTCCGCTTAGAACATCATAAACCATGTTGTGCCCGAATGCTGATTGATGATCGCTTCTTCCGGGAAGTTGAGTCAAACTGCTGGGATCCGGAAGTAAGAATCAAAGAATATAATGCCTTCGGGGTCGATAAGCAGGTATTATCTACTGTTCCTGTGATGTTCAACTACTGGGCAAAGCCTGAGCATACGTATGATCTATCTGCTATTCTCAATGATCATATAAGCGATATTGTTAATCGATATCCAATGCGTTTTGAAGGCCTCGGGACTATTCCGATGCAGCACACTGATTTGGCCATCAAAGAATTAGAGCGATGTATCAAACAGCTTGGATTGCGGGGCATTCAGATTGGTACCAATATCAATGATATTAATCTGGATGCCCCCGAGCTATTCCCCATCTTTGAGGCAGCTCAGGATTTGGGCGCTGCTATTTTTGTCCACCCCTGGGAAATGATGGGTCAGGAAAAAATGCGGAAATACTGGCTTCCCTGGCTGGTTGGGATGCCTGCCGAGACTTCCCGGGCAATCTGCTCTCTCATCTTCGGAGGCGTTTTGGAGCGTCTGCCCAATCTCAGAATATGCTTCGCTCATGGGGGTGGATCATTCCCTGCAACTATTGGCCGTATTTCGCACGGCTTCGAGGTACGTCCTGATCTATGTGCTATAGATAGCTCTATTCATCCCCGGCAATATCTCGACAAAATATATCTGGATTCTCTCGTCCATGAGCCATCCGCATTAGAGTATAATCTTGCTCTATTCGGACATGAACGCATCATGATCGGTTCGGACTATCCGTTTCCATTAGGAGAGGATCATCCGGGAATGCTCATCGAAAAGGGAAATTTCAGCCAGGAGCAGAAAGACTGGATGAATTACAAATCCGCCATGCAGTGGCTGGGAATCAATCAATAACAATATGATAGAAAACTCATACTCCTTTGAAACAGGACTGGAATATGCCCTCAAAGAAGATCAGGAGGATATACTTGCTCATTTCAGGGATCGCTTCCATATACCGGTTCATGACTCCGGACAACAAGTTATATATCTCTGTGGGAACTCCCTGGGACTTCAGCCAAAATCTACCCGAGCCTATATAGAAATTGAGCTGGATTCATGGGAAAAACATGGTGTTGAGGGGCATTTCCTTGGCCAGAACCCCTGGATGTACTACCACAAAATGTTTTCTGAACCGGTTGCCAAAATTGTTGGCGCTATGCCCGAAGAAGTGGTTGTAATGAATAATCTTACCACCAATCTTCATTTATTGATGGTGAGCTTTTATCGCCCCAATCCCCAACGCTACAAGATCATCATGGAAGGTGGAGCTTTTCCTTCTGATCAGTATGCTATAGAAAGCCAGGTCAAATTTCATGGATATGATCCTGCAAATGCTATTATTGAGCTTATCCCGAGGGAAGGGG
>JBBRLW010000402.1:0-2231 GCA_038231115.1 Bacteroidia bacterium | reverse complement strand
GAAGCCGAGCAGCTGCTCTTCGGTTTTGAGGTCGTTTAGCTGACTGTAGAGGTTCAGGCGCTCATTGATATTGCTAACGTAATGGTCAGGGATGAGTATTTCCAGGTCTGTTTCCATCTGCGTCTCGCGGCGGAACACGCCCTGATCTGGCTCATCGGCAAATAGCTCACTGAACTCATCGTCTTTAAGCTCCTGCATGGCTTCCTGTAATATCTTCTGATACATATCCAGACCTATTTCGGCAATAAATCCGGACTGCTCGGCACCGAGGAGATTCCCTGCACCCCTGATATCCAGATCTTTCATAGCAATCTGGAAGCCGGAGCCGAGTTCGGTATGCTCCTCCAGGGCGGAGAGGCGCTTGCGGGCATCGGGCGTCAGGACGGACATCGGTGGAGTGAGCAGATAGCAGTAGGCCTTTTTGTTGGAGCGTCCTACCCTGCCACGTAGCTGATACAGATCGCTGAGACCGAAGTTCTGCGCCATATTGATGAAAATCGTGTTGGCATTCGGGATATCGAGTCCGGCCTCGACGATGTTGGTAGAAACAAATACGTCGTAATAGCCATCAATGAAGGCAGTCATAAGCTCTTCGAGCTTCTGGGCGTCCATCTGTGCATGAGCTACGGCAACCTTCGCCTGCGGACATAATCCCATAATCATATCGCCCATATCGAAGATATCGCGGATACGGTTGTGGACAAAAAACACCTGTCCGCCGCGTGCTACTTCAAAGTCAATGGCATCCCGAATGACGATCTTATCCAGCACTTCTACACGCGTTGTAACCGGCTGACGGTTAGGAGGTGGTGTATTAATTACCGACATATCACGGGCACCCATCAGCGAGAATTGCAGGGTACGCGGAATGGGCGTAGCCGTCAGCAGCAGCGTATCCACGTTCGCCTTGAACTGACGCAGCTTTTCCTTGGCCGTTACGCCGAATTTCTGCTCCTCATCTATAATGAGCAGACCCAAATCCTTGAATTTCAAATCCTTTGAAAGGATGCGGTGTGTGCCGATCAATATATCTACTTTCCCTTCCGAAGTACGTTTAAGGACTTCCTTCTGTTGCAAGGGCGTTTTAAAACGGGAGATAAAATCCACCGTTACGGGAAAGTCTCCGAGCCTGTTTTTGAAGGTCTTATAATGCTGAAGCGCCAGTACTGTAGTCGGAACCAATACGGCGACCTGCTTGCCTTCGGTTGCTGCTTTGAAAGCCGCTCGGATGGCTACCTCCGTTTTTCCGAAGCCTACATCGCCGCAGATGAGGCGGTCCATCGGATGAGGAGACTCCATATCGCGCTTGAAATCTGCTGTTGCCTTGGCCTGATCGGGCGTATCCTCGTAGATGAAGCTGGCTTCCAGCTCATTCTGGAGATAGCTATCCGGTGCGTAGGCAAATCCCTGTGCCGATTTCCGTTCTGCATAAAGCTTGATGAGATCGCGCGCAATATCCTTGACCTGCTTTTTCGCTTTGTTCTTGAGATTTTCCCAGGTATTGCTGCCGAGCTTGTTGATATGCGGTGCTTTCCCTTCCTGACCTACATAGCGCGATATTTTATGTAGAGAATGGATGTTCACATAGAGAAGGTCTCCGGCCTTGTATTTCAGGACAATAGCTTCCTGTTTATGTCCGGAGGCTTCTATTTTCTGAAGTCCCATGAAAGCTCCGACCCCGTGATCCAGGTGGGTGATATAATCTCCGACTTTTAGCTCGTATAGCTCCTTGAGGGTCAGGGTTGCGCTACGGGAATAGGCCTTTTTCCCTTTGTAGCGCTGATAGCGTCCGAAAATCTGATGCTCGGTATAGCAGGCTATGCCTGTACGGAGATCTACAAATCCCTCATGGAGAATGCGATAGATCGGCTCGAAATCTACTTTCAGCTCCAGATCATCAAAGAGGGCATAGATGCGCTCGACCTGCTTGGCCTGATCGGAAAATATGAGGTTCTTGTATCCCTTTGCATCGTTCTGCTGCAGATTGGTGGAAAGCAATTTGAAATTCTTGTTGAACTCCGGCTGTGGCGTTATTTCCAGCTCAATAAGCTCATCCGGCTTGAAATGGACTTTGTTTCCCCACTCTACAATCCGGAATTTCCGGAGACCCTCGAAGAAGCTCTCCTGAAGATGAAAATTTTCCGGCACCAGTGGATGTCCCTCGCGGTTCTTCATGTTCATCTCATCCAGGAGCCTGTCCTGCAGCTTTCCGAGAATTTCGTAAGTATAAG
>JBBRLW010000401.1:0-2238 GCA_038231115.1 Bacteroidia bacterium | reverse complement strand
ACTGGCCAAGGCCAGCTACTTCTAAAAGGGGCTAAGAAAACAAACTAATTCAAATGGTTAGTAGAAAGAAGAAAATACTTTTAATTTGGAGTATAATATTGATTATTATTCTTGGTGCAGCCGGATGGTTAGATCATCATTTCCGTCACTTGGATTTTAAAAGTCCAGAACAGGTATCTCTTAATACCGGAGAATCCAAAAGTAAAGGAGTGTTTATAGCAAATTATGAAATCGGCAATTTAAGGATATATGATTCGTCATATCAGTTTCCAATTGATTCAATTTGGCGTGAAAAGCAATGGCACTTGATTTTAAATAAGAAAGGGGAAATAACGTACGAGATTTACGATCCATTAGATACAATTGACCAAACGATAATGGTATTTACTTTAAAACAAAATACTTCTTTTAACTCAGAAAACTATTACAAAAATTGGTATATAATGGATACTTTAACCCACGAGTCAGCTAGTTTAATTAGAGGTGTGATTTGTATGAATGGTTCAAGGAAACGTTTGCAATCTTTAGTAATATATAGGATGTTGGATCCCTTTAATTACAATCGTAATCTTGAGCGCATAGCTGATTTTGCGATTAAAAGAAAGAAGTGATAGAAAATGTTTCCTCTCCACCTATACTCCAATCAAGCCCGTGACCAGATCAGGGAATAGTCCCAGTACGAGCAGTAGAATCGTAGAGACGATCAGCACGGATTTGTAGCCGAGATCGACGGTGATGTCTTCGCGGGCTATGGACTCGCGGGCAAACATGGACACAATGATGCGGAAGTAGTAGTAGATCCCGATCAGCGAGTTGATGAGGGCCAGCATAACGATCCAGACGTGGTTGCTTTCAAGCGCCGTCCGGAAGATATAGTACTTTCCGAAGAAACCTGCCAGCGGAGGGATTCCGGCTAAGGAGAGCAGACCGAGCGTCATGCAGAAGGTCAGCAGCGGATTCTTCCAGGCCATTCCGTGGAAGGACGTATAGTCGTCATTGCCGCGCGACTCAAGCACGGCAATCAGTACGCCGAAGCAGACCGCAGTTCCGATGGAGTAAACGAGGGCATAGTAGAAAATGGAGCTTGAAGAAAAGTTGTTCATCGCCGTAACTGCAATGAGCATGTATCCGGCATTGGAAATGGAAGAGTAGGCCAGCATGCGCTTCATGCGTCCCTGCCATAGCGCGGAGAGGTTAGCGACGGTGATGGTCAGTCCGGTGACGACCCATAGCGTATTGGCGATACCTTCCGGCAGATACCCGCCAAACCATACGGAGAGCAAACGGAACAGGGCTGCGAATCCTGCCGTCTTGACGACCGTCGCCATGAAGGTCGTAATCAGCGTTGGAGATCCCTGATATACATCCGGTGCCCAGAAATGGAAGGGCACAGCGGAGATCTTGAAAAGCAGGGAAACAAGCATCATCAATACTCCGATGCTGAACATCGGCGGGAATCCGCTCCCGGGAGCCAGAGCGCCGAGGTAGATGCGGATATCTTCCATAGAGAATGAATGCGTCTGCCCGTAGATCAGGGCGATACCAAAGAGGAGGAATCCGGTAGAAAAGGATCCCATGAGGAAGTATTTGATCGAAGCCTCATTGGAGGTGAGATCAAATCTGCGGCTTCCGGCCAGAATATAGAGCGGAATGGATAAGATCTCGATTCCGAGGAAGAGCATACTGAGGTTATTGAAGGAGGTCAGGATCACGCCTCCGGCTAAGGTGAACATCATCAGCCCGAAGATGTCGGGGAGATTATGGATGTCTTTGCGGAAGAAATGTCCGCCCATAAAGAAAATAATAATGGTCGTCAGGATCATAACGCCGGAAAATGCGGCGGCATATCCATCAAAGCTGATCATGTTTTCATAGACCTTATACCAGTCCGGACGGTGCTGCTGCTCATAAAATCCGAGGATGAGCGTTCCAAGCAGTCCGATGGCCAGTACCGGTACAATGAGCTTGCGTCCGTTAAACAGTCCGAGGAAAAGCGAAGCCATTCCGAGCACTGATATGATTATAATGGAATTCATTTCTGTGTCAGGAATCTGCGGTTAATAGTTCAGATAGGATGCGCCGTTGATGCTCGAGAGGAGCGCCTTCATAGCAGGTTCGGTGAGGGCAAGGAAAGGTTTCGGATATACGCCGATTGTGAATATCAGTCCGGTGATGATCAAAAGGACGAGGAACTCTGAACTATGCAGATCATCGAATGTTTCGTACTCATTTGCTTTT
>JBBRLW010000400.1:0-2238 GCA_038231115.1 Bacteroidia bacterium | reverse complement strand
TCAGCTCATCAGAGGGATAGGGAAAACGGCGGGGAACGATGCCTCCGGTGATATTGCCTATCGCAGGCTGGATCGCAGGCAAACCGGTACGACGATAGTCTGTCCAGGACTCCGCCTGGGTCAGCAAGGCGATGTATTTCTGGGTTATGATCTGTGAAAGGGTAACGGTTGTAGAGTTCGTCATAGCATAGGTAGCTACATAGCTGCTGTCATATACTCCATATTTACGTAGACTGGCTTGGACGGCTGTGTTACAGGCATCGGCAGCCCGCTGAGAATTTCCGGCACGAAGAGCGGCCTCGGCTTCGATAAATTTTAGCTCCTCATAACTGATGAGGGTAATGTAGGAGGCAGGAGAAGCAAAAAAGCTGTCAATGGAGGAAGCATAGAGATCGGGCGTCCCGGCTGGGGATCCGGTATAGTTGAGATTAGCGTCCTCGGTAGCATATTGAGGAAGACGCGGATCGTTGCTGTTGCGCATCAGGTCCACCAGATATTTACCCATCCGCATATCATTGCGCTGGCTCATGAACTGATACCAGGGATTCGATTCCGTAGCGGCTTCGCCGAATTTCAGGCGGGCATCATCCTGAGAGGACTGATAGCCACCTTCATCTATGGCCGTAAGCACTTTCAGCGCCGAGCCTTGCGGATCCAGCTTGCTCAAATGATTATAATATCGGGCTAACAGCGCATTGGCCGTCTTTTTCCACTGATTGGTATTTCCTGAGAAAATCAGGTCATCTTTTGATGGATTGAGCTTCGAGGGCTTTGCGAGGTCTGCTTTTGCCTCGGTCAGAAGGCGGAAGATGGTTGTGTAAATCTGCTCCTGAGTATCGTATGCCGGTGCAATATTGGCTGATCCCTGAAGCGCCTGACTGTAAGGAATATCGCCCCAAAGGTCGGTTAGCTGTCCCAAGACCATCGCCGTTAGTATTTTCGCTACACCGGAATATCCCCAGGCCGATTGCGCCTCGGCTTTGGAAATTATCGCTTTTAAGTCAGGCAGGGGATGGATATACGCATGAGTCCAGGGATTATTCACATCCTGAGGTTGAATGCTGTAATGGTCAGCGGATTTCATTTGTCGGTCTACCCCACCCTGCTGCTGCATAATGACTGCCGTGTACCAGCTGGACTCCATCCCATATACCAATGCAGTAGATAGCTCGGCTGCAGGTAAGAGAAGTGACAAGGGGACATCCTGTGCCTGATTCGGATTTGTATTCAGCGCCTGATAGGAGTACTTGCGGCAGGAACTTAACCCGAGGGAAATCATCAAGACAATGTAAAATAATCGGTTCAGATTCATGTCAGGGCTGTAATTTCGGGGAAGATGTTGATCCCGCAAAAATGGGCGCAAAAATATACCTTGCGCCTGATCCCCATTGCCATCCTGATCCTTGTTCTATCAACGGCACCAGTCCATGCACATGATTATTATTTCCTGCCTGAGCATTTCTTTCTCAAAAAAGGTGATACACTAAAAGTGCATCTGTTTGTAGGAGATAATTTTGCCCGCGAGCTGGAGCGTCCTTACCAGAAGTATATTACGCGCAAACTTGATTTTTACACTCAGGGAGCATCTGACAATCTTATGCTTACGGCTAAAGATAGTGCTTATCCATTGTATTGGACGCCCGTCAGTTTCTCCGGACTGGGATTGTTATCCACCGAGCGCAATTATGCCCATATAGAACTGTTACCGGGGAAATTCCAGCGCTATCTCAAAGAGGAAGGCATTACGGATATCCCGATGGATAGTATTTCCTGGCCACGCACAAAGGTTCGGGAGCGATATACACGCTACCTCAAAACGATTGTCTGCGCTGATCAGCCGGATAAATCAAGACTCTACAAAAAGCGCCTCGGATCGGCACTGGAAATTATCCTGCTTAATAATCCTTATGCTCTTAAAACTACCAAAACTTTGAGAGTCAAGGTATTATTTCGGGGAAAATCGCTCAGGCAGCACACGGTACTATTGTCATCGCAAACGCCTGATATCAGGGAGCAATCGCTCCGCACCGACAAGCATGGTATCGCCGAGCTTATGCTAAGCGGGTCTGGTGTGTATCTGGTGCATCTCGTACACATGATCCCTTCCTCTGAGCCTAAGGAAGCCGATTTTGAGAGCTTCTGGGCTTCGTATAGCTTTGGAGTGGCGCGCTAATTAGACTTTATGAGCTTCTTTACGATGCACTCAGATCCTGAGTAGATCCTAACAAAGTACATTCC
>JBBRLW010000399.1:0-2242 GCA_038231115.1 Bacteroidia bacterium | reverse complement strand
GTTATTCCATGAATTTTAGTGAGAGAGTCACTGCATCCTGAGGCATCGATCAGGCTGAGCTTTATATCATAATATCCTTTTTTTCTGTACGTATGTGTGACATCCTTAGTCATCGCGAAAGAATTATCCCCCAGAGACCAGCTATAGGAAAGTATCGTAGTATCAGAAAAAGAACTATCAAAAAGCCGGATCGGTTTCCCTACGCAGCCCTGTGGATCCACAATCCGTATCCCAGTCTGTACCCCGCGTAACCGGATAATTTTAACAAAGCTGTCATCACAGCCCACATCAGAATACACGCGCTCCCGAACTCTGTAATATCCCGCGCGCTTGTAGATATGCATCGGATTCTTTTGGCTCGAGCTATTGCTGTCTCCAAAATCCCAGTCATACCGGACAATTTTCCCGACTTCAATCATACTCGTATCCGTAAACGATGCCGGAGAATTTGCACATTTACCGGAAAATTTAAACGCTGCCTTAGGAGGCGCATTTACCGTCACGCTATCCGTCGGCGGAAGCGATACTTTACAGCCCGTAGAGTCTGTAATAATCAGAGAGGGATAATACACTCTCGGCTGTGTATAGGCATGCGATACATTTTGGCCCTTAAGAATCGTCCCGTCGCCTAAGTCCCAGGTGAAGTCCTTGATATTCCTTGCCGTTGCATAAAAATTGATATTCAGCGGTGGACACCCTTTTGTCTTGTCGAAGAAATATGTCCCCGTGGGACCCAGAATCTGAATCAGATCTTTAACATAGATCGAGTCCGTACAGCCCGACGAGTCTCTGACCGTCAGTGAGACCGAAAATTTCCCCGGCATATTATATATTTTCTTCGGATTGATGAGCTTGGAAAATGATCCGTCATGGAATCTCCAGAGCCGGTCAACAATCTTGCTCCCGGGATAGGCAGATATAGAAGAATCGCGAAACGTTACCGTCAGCGGAGGACAGTTCGCGCTTCTTGGATTCGCATTCAGTCCGGCCAGCGGCTGACGGTCATATACTTCTATTGTATCTGCGGAGGAATCCAGGCAGTAATTCCGGTCCCGTACATTGAGCCTGACAACGTACTTCCCCGCTTTGGCGTACGTATGCACCGGATTATATTCCACTGCCGAGCCTCCATCGCCAAAGTCCCATTTGTATCTGCCTGTTCCGCCAATCAGCGTCGAATCAAATACTACGGCACGGAATCCGAACTCATGGGCATTGCAGTTCAGCCTCGGCTGTACACTGATATAGGCCTTCGCCTGAGAAGGCGTAACCACAACCGAAGTCGTATCCGAGCAGCCTTTGGCATCATATACCCGAAGCGTCAGCCGGTACCCCCTCGATTGATACCTGGCAGGCAACATATAGATATACTTTGTTGACTTGCCTGATGTAAGCATAACCGAGTCTCCCGTTCCGAAGATAAATGTCCGCTTCACTATATTTCCGGAAGTTGAGTCCGTCGCGAAAACTTCCAGCGGCGCGCAGGCCGTCAGCGGCGTAACCGATAGCTTCGGCACTGGTGCGCCTGCTCTGATATAATTAACTTTCGTCTGCGTAGTGATACAGGTATCCGGCGTCGTGACTTTCAGACTGACCGTATAAGTGCCGGCACTGTCATAAATAACCGTCGGATTTTGCACCGAGTCCTTTTTGCCATTCCCGAAGTCCCATTCGTATGTTGCAATCAACCGGTTGGACGTATCCGTAAAATGTACCGTCAGCGGAAGGCAGCCGGAGCTGTCATCGGCCTTGAAATTTGTGCTTAACCCGCCGCTGATTTCTACATCCTGATAGAAAGTGTCACGGCAGCCGGTCGTGGTATTATAGGCGTATAGCAGCACACCATGGACTCCGGGCGCGAATTTCTTCTTCGGATTGGGCTGCGTGCTGGTCGTCCCGTCGTCAAATTTCCACAGGATCGAAGTAGCTCCAACCGATTGATCCGTAAAGGCAACCGAGTCTCTCCGGCAATTCGGAAGCAGCACGGCAAAATGCGCGTACGCCGGAAGTATCTCGATATAATCCCTGCGGATAAACGTATCCGGACATCCATTGCTGTACGCTACCAGAGTAACGTCGTATTTTTTCGGTTTGGAGTCATAGATCTAGGATGGAGCGCTATCTGACGAAACACCCCCGTCTCCGAATTGCCAGTAGAAGGAGTCCGCCTTTGCATAATTCGGATCATTATTCGTCTGGTCGGTAAACCGTACCGGAATCGTATCAATGCACTTCTTTGTGG
>JBBRLW010000398.1:0-2242 GCA_038231115.1 Bacteroidia bacterium | reverse complement strand
CTCCGCTGGCTTGCACGCAACGGATTATTGATTGGGGAGTAATACGTCGGTGCGCGGAGCATTCCCACCAATAGAGCAGATTCATTGATTGTCAAAGAATCAGGACTTTTGTTGAAATAAGTTCGGGCAGCAGAGTTGATTCCAAAAGCATTATGGCCGAAATCTACGGTATTGAGATACATGGCCATGATCTCCTCTTTCGTGTAAAAGCTTTCCAAACGGACAGCAATCACCCATTCTTTAAGCTTCTGGATAACTTTGTCGGTAACCTTGTCAAATCTCGGACGCCCGAAAAGATTCTTGGCCAATTGCTGGGATATGGTACTAGCACCTCCTGCACTTCCCTGAAGGGTAAGCGGCTTGATGAAGGCACGTCCTAATCCCCGGAAATCAATCCCCGAGTGATTCAGATATCGGGCATCCTCCGTGCAGATAAGAGCATTGACTACATTTGGAGAAAGGTGATCATAATCAACCGGAGAGCGGTTTTCACGGAAAAATTTCCCCAGCAGCACGCCATCCGCGGAAAATACTTCCGTAGCCTCGGCTTTATCAGGGTCCTCGAGCTTATCCGTAGATGGAAGCTCTCCAAAGGCATTGTTGGAAATAAGCAGGAGCATTCCCCCTGCTGAAATCAGGGTAAAGAAGAATATGCTCCAAAGGGCAATAATGAGTATTCTGAGAGGTGATTTGCGAATAATCATAATGGCATAAAGTTATCCTTGAAAAACATCATATACTCATCAACATCCTGTTTCTGGCGCAATAGCTGGAGATTATCCCCGCTGATAGCAAAGAATCGGGAGGCATCGGTTTTGAGCCGGCTCTGAAATCCTTTGTCACGGTCAAAGTGTTTGGTATAATCCAGGGCTTTCCGGATGTTGACGAAGTTTCTGACAATCAACAGATTTACTCCATTATCCAGGGTAGTTGTAATAATCTCTAATCCCTCATCTGAGTTGTTCTCGGCATTAAAATCCGAGAAGCGGGCTTTTACGATTTCAATATCCGACTTTGGATCCTTGACCGCTAATACGAAATACTGGATTCCCTCATCCTTTCTTTTATAGGGATATACACGTTGCTGTGGCTTCACCGTATCCTTTATTACTACCTGAGTAGCCCTGACGGAGTCATCGTGTGCCTTATTTCTCAGTACGCTTATCAGTCGGGTTGCTTCTATAGAAATATCATTGCCGGGATAGCGGAAGGTTAATGCCTGGAGCGTATCAATCAAATGCCGATTAGAGTCCTTCCGGGCCTGGCACAAAGCGTTAAGATAATCAAATCGCGCCATCAGCGGATTTCTCGGGATACTCAGCGCCTGAAAAAATCCATTCGCTACAATATCACACTTTCCGGCATTATATGCGTTATAAGTACGCGCGTAAAGATTATCAAGTGACGTATCCCGCTGGGCGAGCTTTTCCTTCAGGCGCTCGGGGTTGGTCAGCCGAATAGCAAATTCACTGGCCGGAGCATGTTTCAGGATATAGTCCTTGTGTCCCTGGGCTGTAATACTGTCTCCGATGGCTCTGTAATCTACATACAGATTATAATGGGTCTCAAGGAGCTTGCTATAGTCCGGATACCTGCTGATAAGCATTTCATACTCCTTAATAGAATTGCGGTATTCTTTGAGGGGCTGATAATATATTCCACCTGCTGCAAATAGCGCGGTCTGTAATCGTTTATTGGAAAAGAAGGGCTTAAACGGAATCGAATCGTAATATGGCTGACGCTCCGCGGCTCCGGTCAGCTTCTGGGTGGTATCCTTAGCCTGTTTTATAGTCCCGTTGGCTGATTTCTGAGTCGAATCTTTAGCTCCGCTTCCTGCCGTGTTATTTTGCTTTGAGGGATCATTATTCTGATTACTAACAGCAGCTGGCGTTCTTACGCGGCGCCAGTTATCCTGATTCCCCCGTCGGCCCCATTTGCGGGCAAAATCAGCTTTTCCATTCCGGAGGGCTACTTCGTTGTAAAAATACCATTCTCCGTTACCTCCGGCGTATGCAGAAGCAGCCGATGCGGTATTGCCGCCGTTCTGATTTCCCCCGCTTCCCGCAGTACCTGTTGAGCCGGCAGCTGCTCCGGTATTGCCGAATAAGCCTCCCGATGCATCCTGGCCATTCCCGAAAAGCTCCGCTTCCCGCTGACGTTTTTCTTCGTCTTTGGCCAGCTTGTCATCCGTGAATTTCTTTAACTCTTCCAGACGCTTTTTTCGCGCCAGTACTGCATCAAT
>JBBRLW010000397.1:0-2249 GCA_038231115.1 Bacteroidia bacterium | reverse complement strand
GGCATCGAAAAGCTGGAGCAATACGTGGATACGCTGGTTGTCATCGATAACGAGAATCTGATGAAGCTGCATAGCGGACTCAAAATCGGCAAAGCCTTCGCTTTTGTAGATGATGTCCTGACGGTAGCGGCCAAATCAACGGCAGAAATCATCACCAAGCCTGGATACATCAACGTTGATTTCAAGGATGTTAAAAAATCCCTGACCAAAGGAGGTGTGGCTATTATGGGCTACGGAACGGCCTCCGGAGAAGACAGGGCTGAGAAAGTAATCAAATCGGCACTACACTCTCCGCTATTGCAGCGGAATGATATTTCCGGAGCGAAATATATCCTATTGAACATCGGATACTCCGAAGGCGATTACGAGCTTGGAATTGAAGAGATTGATATCATCACGAGCTATGCGCAGGAAGCGGCAGGCAATAATGCGGAAGTCATTTTCGGTACGCTGATAGACGAGAATCTGCATGAAAATATCACCGTGACGGCTATCGTGACGGGATTCCGCAGCTTTTACGACGAAAAAAAAACGGAGGCTATCGCAAATCAGGAGAAGCAGATTCTCTCTGAAGCAAAAGCAGAATCCATGACAGAGAGCCTTGAGGCATATAAAGACGCAGGAGGTCCATTTGGACTCATTCCTACGGATGCATTCGAGGAAAAAGCGCCTACGCAATCGGAAGTTAAAACAGCTCCTGAGCCAGTAGAGAAGCCGATAGAATATATCCATGTGCAGCAGGCAGTAAAAGCTGTGGAGGTTCCTGTAGCGCAAAATGCGGTGATAGAAGAGCAGGCAATAGCCTACGAAAGGAAAGCAGAACCAGCGTATGAGCCACAGATTTCAGGACGTCCGGTAGCTATTCCTCATGAGGAGGAGGTATTGGAAGAGGTCATGGCTTCGGGAGGCAATGCAGGAATGGGACAGAATGAAAGTCAGCACGGAGTAGGATCAGGACAGCAGTATGGCGGAGGAGGAAACTTCGGCAAATACGGATCGAATAATAAGTATGACGGAAAGTCCATGCTGGCCAAGCTAAGAATGAAAGGCGGCGTGGATCATTTTGAGCGTCCGGCGTATGAGCGTCAGGGGATCAAGCTGGAAGATCCGGCCAAGGCACCGAGCAGCAAGGGAGATGGTATCTCGCGCCACACGATTGGCAGCGTAGATGAGCTATCCAATCCCAAGCTGACGAGCCTCAACTCTTATATCCATGACAAGGCGGATTAATCTAATCCACTACACTAAATAATAGAAAAGCCTCTGAGTATAAAACTCAGAGGCTTTTTTATGAGACATAGGCCGAGAAAGGTCAGATTAGATATGATGTATTAGGTATATCCCTGGGAAAAGCACTGATAATGTCTCAGCAATAGGTACAGCTCAAGTATGGAGATGATAACTGTTGAGCCACTCAGAATCCCCTGACTATAGCAAAAGAATGATCCTATCGGACAGAACTGCTTAAGCAACAGACTGATATCATGCTGATTTAGGGGGATTCATTCCATACAAGCAAGCTAATGGGTAATAAAGCTGAACGAATATATACTGTAGGAAAGGATACACAACAAATAGATTAAGCCTGAACAAACAGCGTCACTCTCACTCAAAGGAAGGCAATTGATAAAGGCTCAGATCGAATGATAGGAGCAGGAATAGTAGAATGAGCAGTGAAGTATGGGCAAAAAAAAACCCTAAGGTATTGCTACCTAAGGGTTTTAAATAATTGGCACCGACATACTCTCCCGGATTTGCTCCAGTACCATCTGCGCTATGAGTCTTAACTTCTCTGTTCGGAATGGGAAGAGGTGATCCCTCATGCTAAAAGCACCAAATTAGTCTTAAAATCTGGGCTACATAGTAGTAGCGGAGATTGTTAGCCATCTTAATGATGGAAAAAAATTGATTTATCTGGATAAAACACAAGGCTTATTGAGAAAGCATTTGGGTAATTAGTATTGCTCGACTGAACACATTGCTGTGCGTACATCTACAACCTATCAACGTCATCGTCTATAACGACCCTTAAAGAAGTCTAATCTTGTGGCAAGCTTCGCACTTAGATGCTTTCAGTGCTTATCTTAACCGAACATTGCTACCCTGCGGTGCCGCTGGCGCGACAACAGGTACACAAGAGGTTCGTCCGACTCGGTCCTCTCGTACTAGAGTCAGGCCCACTCAAACTTCCAACGCCCACAACAGATAGGGACCGAACTGTCTCACGACGTTCTGAACCCAGCTCGCGT
>JBBRLW010000396.1:0-2260 GCA_038231115.1 Bacteroidia bacterium | reverse complement strand
GAACACATCATTTTTCCCGTCTCCATTTGGACTAAATGCATTTGGAATATCCAGCAGATGATTGGACACAGGGATCAGCTTCTGTGCACTATCCGCGCAGCCTGCATCGGAAATACTTACCAGACGCACCGTATAGTTTCCCGTATCCGCATATTTGTGATTGATGGTAGCTGAGGAAGTCCGCTCTATAGCAGACTCATCCTCAAATTTCCAGTAATATACCGATCCATTAATGGCCTGATTAACGCGGAATCCGGTATTGAGTCCGTTTTTGCTGGTAAAAGAAAAATCAGCCCTGGGCTTGGGCTGTACATGGACAATACGGTTACGCATCCCCCCTGAAGTACTGATAATCGCCTCATAGCGCCCCGCATGCGCATAAACGTGCATTCTGGAGTGCGAGATATTATCACCCTCTCCGAAGCTGATCACTTCGGCACGAAGATCTCCAAATACCCGAACCTGACTTCCCTCGCATACGGTAGTGTCGTTGAGATAAATCGGATCAAGGTCCAGGTGAGAAGGACTTTGCTGAATAGGAATACGTTTAAAAGGAATACTATTCACAGTTGCAAAGTCCATACCCTGAACACCATCTGTTGTGTTTTGCGGAAGAGGATTGATGGTAAGGCTATTGTCAGCCGTGTTATTCTTATATAACTTGATATATCCGGTTGATTGTGAGGCTTCGGCCTTTTTACGAGCAGCTTCCTGCTCCTGCGTAGATCTCTTGTTATCTGATGATATTACCTCCGCATTGTGCGTATCGCTGTTATTCTGATTCTGAGTACCAAGCTCATCAGAATGTATCTCCACACTTTTGGACACAGTGGTCGGATTTCCTGCCGGCTCCGTAGATATCTGAGTTATCGTAACAATTCCGGCTACGGCAACTGCTGCTGCACCAGCAATGAGCGCCGCTTTAGAAGTCAGTATGTGAGCCCATCCCTGGCCCGTGCCCGCAGGCTGATGTGCCGGAGCATGTTGCGCTGGCACCGGAATATGTTGCTGTACTGCATTCCAGTCCATCTGCATCTGATCCTTCGAAAAATCAGGCTGGAAGTCCTTAAAGGCATCCCTGAAGCTGTTTTCAAGCATATTTTCAGGCGTGCCCATCTCTATTAACTGATTGCTTGCTGATGATTTTTTGCAGATACATTCTTGCTTTGGAAAACTGTGATTTGGAAGTTCCTTCCGTAATACCAAGTGTCTCCGCTATTTCCTTATGGGAATAGCCTTCAATGGCGAACATATTGAATACGATCTTATAGCCTGCCGGCAGCGTATTAATGATCCCGAGCAGCTCCTGATGGGAAAGATGACTGATAATATTATCATTGGAAGTAACTCCGGAAGCTTCCTCCACATCCATCATGTCAGGGAGAGAAGCATTTTTCCTGAATCGGTCTATGGCTGTATTGATCACAATACGGCGAATCCAGGCTTCCAAGGGTGCTGTAAAGCTAAAAGCCGACAGGCTCTGGAATACTTTAATATACGCATCCTGAAGGATGTCTCTCGCATCCTGCTCGCTTTCCGTATATCTATAGCTGACCCCTAACATTTTACCGTAATACCTTTCAAATAAGCGCTTCTGAAATTCCCTGTTCCCCTTGAGGCTCTCCTCCACGAGGATTCTCTCTTCGTCAGAGGCTTCATAGGACATTCGTTGAGCTTGTTTGATATATTGACGGAATTACTGTTCAACAGGTTGCCCTGCGCATCAATAATAATTTGATGAGCGCAAAAATAAGTCAGGTTTGCTCAGCCAGCATCCGATGTATTCGACGAGCATCAAACCCTGAAATAAATAAACCTTTAAATTTGAAGCAAATAATCAGCTTTGATTAAGAAGCATCTCTGGAAATTTGCCGTCGCAGGCCTCATTATTCACCTGATTGCTGCCTGGTTCAATATCGGATATTTCAATCAGGACGAGCACTATCAGATCCTTGAGTTCTCCCTTTTCAAGCTCGGAAAGCTGGCGCCTTATCGCCTCTCATGGGAATATGCCGCCGAAATACGTCCTGGATTACAGCCATTTATCGCGTATTGGATGTGGAAGCTCGTCACTTTTTGCAAAGGCAGCGATGATCCTTTCCTGACCGCTACCCTGCTCCGACTCGTGACCGCCCTCATTGGATTTACAGCTCAGGCATCCATTACTGTATATGGATTACGCTTCTTCAATACCGATCGCGCCAAACGATTATTTCTCTGGTTCAGCCTGACCCTCTGGTTTGTCCCGTATATGCATAAT
>JBBRLW010000395.1:0-2267 GCA_038231115.1 Bacteroidia bacterium | reverse complement strand
GTCAGTGCAATATTAACCGCTACCGAAGCAACGCCTGGTGCACCAGGAACATCCATACGCGCAGTTAGAACGATCTTACCTTGTGGCAGACCAACCTTCCCGGGGTTATTGGATGAACCTTCCTCAATAATCGCATCACGCTTTGAGCAGTTTTGGGCAGAAAACGTAAAAAAGGCAACAAGGCCTAACAGGGCAACTGATAATTTTCTCATCTCGATATTATTTTACAAATATATATAAAAACTTAGAATTGATGTATCAACATCCCACTTCTCATTTTCGGTTCTATCCAGGTACTCTTCGGCGGAAGTACGTCTCCCGCATCTGATATCTCGATAACTTCCTCAATGCTCAACGGATGCAGCAGAAATGCATACTGTACCTCTCCTGAATCTAATAACGCGCTAACCCGCAATAAATTGCCCGAGTCCGATACATACATGATATCCGGTGATGTCCGGCTGTCCTCTATGCCAAGGATCCCCATAATAATCTCCCGCTCAAGGATAGATACATCTAAGCGGTCCTTCAGATCCTCCGTAATCCTCAGCTTAGCAGGGATCTGAAGGCAATACCATGCACCCGGAGTAGCCAGATAAATATGACCTTCCTCCTCAGGCGCCGTACCTCGGCGTATTTCCTCCACCGCAAAATGATGCTGTAACGCCACGATCAGCGCGTCCAAACCGATATTACTATGCCGGATCAGTCTGTGGAACGCTCTGATCTCCAATTGGCTGCTCGGCAGCAGATACGCCATAAATCCCTCTAATTCATCACTCAGATGCGCATAGGATGCACACCGATGATGGCCATCCGCTATATAAAACGCCGGAACCTTTTCCAGCGCCTCCTTATATTTCCCTATTTCTTCTGTATCATTAATACGCCAGATCTCATGCTTCACATGATCCTCCGTGCTCATACTCAGTCCCGGACCCCCAAGCGTCAATGAGCCAATCGCCTCATTAATCTCCGGACTGTCCGGATATGTCAGCAGAACCGGACTCCCATTCAATCGGATATGCCGGAAATAATCAGCTATCTGGCTCTCCTTCTTGACCTGCGTCAGCTCGTGCTTCTTGATCAGGCCCTGTTTATAGCTCTCAATCGATGCCAGCCCTATGATCCCCGTGAATGTTCTGCCTTTTTTCGTCTGACGGTACACATAAAACGCATCCTCCGCATCCGGACGTAGTATATCTCTGGAAATATAGTCCTCCAATGCCGGATTATGCCCATCTTCATGCGTGTCATACGCTTCCTCACCAATTTCCGGATGGAACAGCTGCGGAAATAATATCCGCAGGAAATGCGTCTCCGGAATGCTATCAAGATGCTTGCGCGCCACCTGAATCTCCGAATCACGTGCCGAGGCCGTAAAATCCGGAAGTATATCCGGACGGGCTATCAGCGCTTTAAATGGGAATACTTCAGGCAACCGAGTATAGAATGATCAGTTTTTGGATAATTTATTCAGCACCACCTGCGCCACTTCAAGCCCGATTCTGTCCTGACCTTCACGCGTGGACGCACCGATATGCGGCGTCAGCGATATTTTCGGATGCGATAGCAGCTCAGCCTTTACAACAGGCTCATTTGCAAATACGTCAAGACCCGCACACGATAGTTGTCCGGAAGCCAGTGCATCCAATAATGCCGATTCGTCTATTACCCCGCCACGTGCACAATTGATAATCCCTGCACCGCGTTTCATCTTTCCAATGGCTGCCGCATCAATGAGTGGCTTCATTCCTTCTCCAAACGGAACGTGCAGCGATATAAAGTCGCTCTGACCCAATACCTCATCCATGCCAATGGAATGCATTTCCATAACCGGCACAGGCTCAAACGGAAGGTGATCAAATCTCAGCTTCGTCGTCCCTAGAAAATGATCATGATAAACCACTTTCATCCCCAGTGAAATCGCAATTTTTGCCGTTTCCTGTCCTATTCTTCCAAAACCGATAAGCCCCAGCGTCTTGCCGCGCAGCTCAATCCCATTGGAGTATTTTTTTTTCAGATCATTAAATTGACCCGCATCCGACGCATTCATGTCCCTGTTGGACGTATGGATGAACCGAGCCAGCGCAAACAGATGCGCAAACACAAGCTCCGCCACCGATAATGATGACGATTGAGGCGTATTCGCCACATCAATACTATGCTCCTTCGCCGCCGCGATGTCTATATTATCCACCCCGACGCCCGCACGGACAACCAGCTTCAGATTTTTTGCCCCTTCCAGGATCTGACGGTTCACCTTC
>JBBRLW010000394.1:0-2273 GCA_038231115.1 Bacteroidia bacterium | reverse complement strand
CGTATATTTCCCAGTGATAGTCATGCAATTGCAGATCGATAAATGTTGATGATATATACGATTCCCTATTTCCAAAGTTCGGAAAATGATATTTCAGGCACAAAAAAGCCCGATCGAGCTTATCACTCCATCGGGCTTCAAATATATATATAGATGGGTATATTACAACAGGTTGTAAGCGATTTTGACGGCAAATACGTTCGGAGTAGCTGCATTGCTTCCTTCTCCCCAGGAAGCTGTGGTTCCCTGATAACGAATAGAGAAATCAAGATAGCTTTCCCCTATAGGCAGAACATAACCAATAGCAGGAGCATAAATGAATCCGGCCTTGCTTTTAAATCCACTTTCTGCCAACGCCTTAAGAGCAGCATCTTCTGTAGTCACACTCGTAAGGTAATATCCGAAGCCGATTTCGCCCATAGCATAGAAGAAATCGGTGATATAGTATTTGAATCCACCTTTGATGTCAAATTCCACAATATTATACTTCAGCGTATTGGTAGTAATCTTCCCTGTAGTGAGATCGTATGAAGGAAAATCCTTTGCATTAGGGAAAAAATAGTTTACTCCTACAACTCCCGTGATGGCCGCCTTCCCATCCAAAACCGGATACTCATACCGTCCGTCAAGCCCTAAGCCGAAGGTGGATATCTCTTTAAAATTGCTACCGACCGGTATTCCGAAATTGAGTCCCAGCTGGAATCTCGGCTTGTCGTTGTACTGATCCGTAGATTATGCAGTAGCCTTTTCTGCTTAAAAGAACAGTGCCGCCGAAGCCAGCACGGATAAAATTGTCATTTTGAATGTTTTCATGATATAATATTGGTTGTTATTAACTGTTCAACGTTGCTGATCCTTAATGCTCAGTAATTCAACATTGGCGATTACAGGCAAATCCAAGAAATAGTTCGTTATATTGATGTTATGTGGCAATTTTCTGCTCCCCCGCACAAATGAAGGGCATCCTGTACCTTTGTGGCTCTCTATCCGATGATATTGCTACTGGAAATCGTATTCTGGCTCTGTGTCCTGCTGATTGCGCATAGCTACGTGATTTTTCCGGCACTGCTGCGCCAGCTGGCGCGGAATAGGTCGCAGCAAAGCGATGTATATCAGCTGAGTATGCCGGATGCGCTTCCTCCTGTCTCGATCATCCTTGCTGCCTATAACGAAGCGAAAGTCATCGAGCAGAAGATCCTCAGCACCTTCAATACCAGCTATCCCTTAGACCGGATCGAGATGCTCATCGGCTCGGATGCTTCCAGCGATGGTACCGACGAGATCATTGAGCGTTACGCGAGGCTTTTCCCACAAATCAAGCTTGTCCGCTTTGCCGGACGTACGGGCAAGGCACATATCTGCAATCAGCTCACGGACAAGGCTTCGGCAGAGATATTTATCCTCACCGATGCCAATGTATTCTTCCATCCGCATACGATTTTCGAGCTGGTAAAGCATTATCACCATCCGGATATAGCGCTGGTGGGCGGAAATATCATCAACAGCAACCTCAAAAAGGATGGTATTTCGGTTCAGGAAAAGACCTATTTAGACCGCGAGAACCGGATCAAATACGATGAGGGTATTCTGTGGGGAAGTATGATCGGTGCTTTTGGGGGATGCTATTCTATCCGGAAATCACACTATACGCATGTGCCGCCGCGCTATTTCATGGACGATTTCTACATTACCATGCACGCCCTGGCGCTCGGTGGAAAGGCTATTAACGAGCTTCAGGCCAGCTGCGAGGAAGATGTATCCAACAAAATCAGCGAGGAGTTCCGCCGCAAAGTGCGTATCTCCATAGGCAACTGGCAGAACCTCTCGAGCTATTACCGGCTCCTGTGGCCATTCTGGCAGGGACTCGGATTCTGCTTTCTATCGCATAAGGTACTGCGCTGGATTACTCCGATACTGCTGATAATCATGGTGCTGAGCAATATACTGATTCTTTGTCTGGCTCCGATTGCCTTGCCGCTCTATAGCTTTCTGCTTGGCGGACAGATTGTCCTGATGCTGCTTCCTTTGCTGGATGCCTTGCTGAAGCAGATGCCGCTCCATATCCGCCTGCTGCGCTTTGTATCGCATTTCTACCTGATGAATTTGGCTCTGCTCATCGGATTGTTCCGATTTTTGCGCGGCGTGGACTCCAATATCTGGAAACCCACCGAGCGGAATCAGTGAGGGTGTAGAGGTAATAGGTAATAGGTAATAGGTAATAGGTAATAGGTAATAGGTAATAGGTAATAGGTAATAGGTAATAGGTAATAGGT
>JBBRLW010000393.1:0-2278 GCA_038231115.1 Bacteroidia bacterium | reverse complement strand
TTGAGTCATATAAAGTTAGTACCGGAGTGCTAAGGCTCGTCCAGTCAGGAATAAAGGGCTGAGGTCCACTTGGAGAGGCAATGGTGGCGTTGATTTGCGCAATAATTTGAGCGTCGTCAAATATAGCTCGTGTTTTGGACAATAGATTGCCCTTAAAGTCATAGCTATGATACTCTTCTTTACCCGCTCCATCATAGACTGTGACCGGACAGATGCCTCCTTTTAGGACGATAGTCGAGCTCATATTATAGTCATAATACCTAATTCTCATTACTAATATCTATCACCAACCATTCGATTTTGGCAAATAATTCTTTAATTTCCAATCAAAAGAATCTAACTTCGGGATTATAGAATCAGGAACTTTCTTATTGTAAACTAAGTCCCAATACCCATCACGATCACTGGGCATAATTCTCATGAGATAATACTTTCCGACTTCTAATGTATCAATTGAACAAATTACCTCTATTGAGGTAATTTGTTCCCTTTATGTATGTGTGAACAGTAATTTCATAGCATGCTTTTACCTGTCTTATCCCTAAAAGCTTAAATACATACTCTTCTCCCCTTTTATTTAAAACTGCCTCGTCGTAGAAAATTTTTAGTAATAGTATAGTTATGAGTATTGCTCCTGTAACATAAGCTTTATGCTCTTTTTTTATCATCTTATTTTATGTATATTATGATTAAACACAGGTATTGACAAAGGTTTTCGTGTTAAAGCACTTGCTGCCTTTTGTGTACCATAAGATATCCCTTCTTGAACAAATAAGCCGAGCATATTTTTATAGAGTGTTGTAAAAGGCTGCAGGGCTATATCAGCTCAGCTAATATGCAGATACGTTCTGGCGCTGGCTTCTGCTGAAACACAGTCTATACCCATGCAAAAGCCTTTTGCGCTAAAATTATTAGTGCAAAAGGCTTGTATTAGATTAGGAGTGTCTATTTCTGCTACTTCTGCTTGATGCAGATATGGTTGTTGTAGGCATTGTCGCCTTTCCATTCGGCTTTGAAGCTCTCGTCTTCGTATTCGCCCTTCATTACGTTCTTGTGCATTTGCTCATCCACGTACATGACCATCTTTTTGAGTGCCGGATCCATGTTCTGATTGTCACAATAGAGCTTGACGGTTTCCATGCCCGCGCCAGTATAGCTCAGGTTGATTGCGTCTCTTTTCACGTCTCCGGTTTCGCAGGATTCTTTGGCTTCTGCACATCCCTGTGGACCAACGTCCTTGAGGGTACGCTCATAGACGGTTTTGCCTCCGCAGGAAGAGAGTCCAATGGAAATCAGGCCGGTGGCCATCAGAGAGAAGATTGAGTTACGAGTAATGACCATAATATCAAATGTTTAGAGGATATACAATTTTGCAATCCGATAAAGTTCGATATCCGGGAAAATACCAAGCAAGTCTCCCAAGGCCAGGCTACTTAGCCAGCTGAACTTTCCGGCTCAGTACACCCTCTGAGGTAATGATCCGGATAATATATGTCCCTGAGCTTAGTGCCGACATATCAATCTGCTGACGTCCTGTAGCGGCTTTCTGTTCCTGAAGCATTCTTCCGGCAATGTCATAGACCTGAATTTGCTTGAACAGTCCGTTAAATTCCGGAAGTACTACATTCAAATTGCCATCACGCAAGGGATTCGGATATATAGCCGCATCTTTCTGAAGCGCTATAACTTTCTCTATACCCACTGCCTGCTCCGCCATCGGAGTCTGCCATACACCGCGCCCGAAAGTCGCTATGCGTATTTTATTGATCAGCGGCAGTATCTCAATCTGGTTGACGATTACATTCGGGAGATTGTTCTGGAAAGGCTGCCAGTCCGTATTATCATCATTTTTGTAGAATACGCCGAGATCCGTCCCGATGTACATCCCATGCAGGGCAGAGCCTTCCAGGGCAATGCAATTCACAGGAATATTGGGAAGCGTACCGGAGACGTTTGTCCAGTTATTGCCGGAGTCTGAGGAGAAAAATACTTTTTGTCCGGAGTCAAACCCTGACATCGTGATATAGATTTCGCCAGGGACGCGTGCCGAGACTTTCAGGTCGCTAACATAGTTTTTAGTGAGGTTCAATCCTTTGTTAATTTGTATCCATTTCTGTCCGCCATTGGTGGAGCGTAACAGTACCGGCTGGCCTCCGCGGTTGGGACTTTCCTGAACCACGTAGATCACCTGCGTATCTGTTGGAGAGATAGCAATTCTATCTACATTACTATACGTCGGCATACGTTTGCTGAGCTCCTGCCAGGAATCTCCACCATC
>JBBRLW010000392.1:0-2318 GCA_038231115.1 Bacteroidia bacterium | reverse complement strand
GACCTGATTGCCTACGCTCGCGAGCGGGTCGCCGAAGCCGCCGCTGCTCCGAAGTCCGTCACGGTGCTGGAATCTCTTCCGGTGACGGAAGAGATTTCCAAGAGGGCACGTATCGAGCAGCTGGAGCCGATGGAGGTAGCCCAGCAATACACCAATGATTTCCATGACTCCATGGATGCGCTGGGGGTAAAGCGTCCAAGCATTGAGCCCCTCGCTTCAGGACATATCTATGAGCAGATAGAGCTGATCCACAAGATTCTGGATGCCGGATATGCTTATGAATCAGAAGGATCTGTGTATTTTGATGTCCGTGCCTATCAGGCAGATACAGGACGCTACGGTGTGCTGTCAGGTAGAATTATCGAAGATGCGCTTGAATCCGGAAGGGCTTTGGACGGGCAGTCGGAAAAAAGAAATAAGGAAGACTTTGCGCTTTGGAAAAAAGCACAGCCGGAGCATATCATGCGCTGGAATGCGCCCTGGTCAGTTGGATTCCCGGGCTGGCATATAGAATGCTCGGCGATGAGTGCCAAATACCTCGGAGAACTATTTGATATCCATGGAGGCGGTATGGACCTGATGTTTCCGCACCATGAGTGCGAGATCGCGCAATCCGTTGCCGGAAATGGACACGAACCGGTCAAGTACTGGATGCATTGCAATATGCTGACCCTCAACGGACAAAAAATGGGGAAAAGTCTGGGGAATGCCATCTCGCTGCGGCAGTTTTTCTCTGGCGACCATCCATTGCTTGAGCAGGCATATAACCCGATGACCATCCGGTTCTTTATACTACAGGCACATTATCGCTCAACGCTTGATTTCACCAATGAAGCGCTCAAAGCAGCGGATAAGGGTCTGAGCAGATTAATGCAATCCGCAAAGAAGCTGGACAAGTTGAAAGCAAGTCCTGAAGGCATATCCACTGATTTTAGTGTGCCCGACTGGATCAAGAGCTGCTATGCAGTACTTAATGATGACCTGAACTCTGCTCAGCTGATTGCAAGGCTGTTCGATGCAGTTGCGCAGATCAATCTCCTGAGCGAAGGCAAAGCCGGAATTAGCGAGAATGATCTGGATCAGCTCAAACACGCATTCCATGTAGTCCTATTTGACATTCTCGGATTGCAAGAGGAAAAAAACTCCGCACTGGATGATGTAAAAACAGCGCAGCTGCTGGATATTATCCTGGAGCAGCGCAAAGAAGCCCGCGACCGGAAAGACTGGTCAGCCAGCGATGCCATTCGTGATCAGCTGATTGAAGCCGGCATTGCTATCAAGGATACAAAAGAAGGCACGAACTGGGACTATCTCAATTAATATAAGCTCTTTAAAATGAAAATTATATCTTTCCATAAAGTCAGACTACTCATCAGTACCCTCAGCATCTTAATGATCCTGGGCTCCTGTAACAATACAGCTGAAAGGGGAACGGATGCGTCTGAAAAAAATACGCTAAGCCCTAATAGCAATGCGAAAGTGCCTGAATTTAAAGCAGATTCGGCATTCGAGCAAATCAAGCGTCAGGTGGCATTCGGCCCGAGGATTCCCGGGACTGAGGCACAGCTCAAATGCTCAGCTTATTTGGTGGATGAGCTGAAAAAATATTGTCCGGATGTAAAAGTGCAGGAGACAGTTGTAGAAGGCTGGGACCATAAAAAGCTCCCCTGCAGGAATCTCATAGCGACATTCAATCCCGAGAAAAAAACGCGTGTACTGTTAACATCGCATTGGGACACACGTCCCTGGGCAGATCAGGATCCGGATGTGTCAAAACATAACAGTCATTTTGAGAGCGCCAATGATGGCCCGTCAGGCGTTGGCGTATTGATAGAAATTGCACGTCATTTGAAAATTTCTGCTCCCCAGGGCGTTGGCGTAACAATCATCTTTTGGGATGTAGAAGACTATGGCAAACCGGAGTTTGAAAACTCCTATTGCCTTGGGACACAGGCTTGGGCAAAGACGGTTAACTCATCCAAATATTTTGCTGATTTTGCCGTCAATCTGGATATGGTCGGGGCAAAGGGCGCTACCTTTCCCCAGGAAGGATATAGTGTCCAGCTTGCCAAATCGGCGGTAGATAAATTATGGAATGCTGCCGCAGAAGCAGGTTACAGCTCATATTTCCCTGTACAGCAGACGGGAGGCATCACAGATGACCATGTCTATATCAACACCATTGCACAGATTCCAGCCATTGATGTGATCCATATCAGACTGGGTGGCATAGGCAGCTTTCCAGAAACCTGGCATACGACCAAGGACGTGGTTTCAGAGATTGACCAGAATACACTCAAAGCAGTAGGGCAATCCCT
>JBBRLW010000391.1:0-2332 GCA_038231115.1 Bacteroidia bacterium | reverse complement strand
TTCTATTGTAATACAATACTTCTTTCTAATTCCTTTCACACATATCCTCATACATGAATTCCCATACTCCCTTCAACTCCCCTTATTCCACCCCAAGATACCGTATCCTGAGCTCATCCACCCAGTCCACTTGAACTACCCTCGAAAGTTCCGATATAAAATCCTCAAGATGTCTCGGATAGAAACCCGATTTTGCTTCATCATCAGAAACAAGGCATTCCTGATAAGCCTTCACTCCATTCTCGCATTGTATATTTCCTGAAGGATATAGAAATACAAAGAATCCCTCGTTATAATCCTGCTTCATAGATATCGACAGCAAATGGTCGCGCCAGATTTGCGCAATGGGAGGCTTTTTCAATACATCCAATTTATCTGCCTTGAATAAACCGGGTGCAGCGGCCAACCTGTCATATTCAACTTTGTAGTTAGCTTCGGCCTTTTTCGCGGATTCTTCTCTAAGGCTTTCAGAATACTTTACTTCAATGCCAATAAACCCTTTTCTTCCATCTTTAGAATACTCTACAAAGACATCAAAGGCTGAATTATCTCCTGTATATTTTACATCACGTCTTCCCGGAGAGTATTCAAACTTCACCGCAGTAACCTCACCAACCCGATCCGGAAAAAGTACCCTAAAAAACTGACTGGCCAATTGCAGATCGTAATGAAGCTCGCCAAACAAATTGAAGCAAAGCGGCTGAGACGAGAGCAGATTGTCCCAGATTCTGGGCTCTTTGATCAGTCCTTTAGCTGCTCTGATATTTTTAATTTCCTGTTCTACCAAGTCTTGTATTTTTGGGGTCAGGAAGTTTGCCTTGCTTGATGTGGCAAAATCTGATTTTAGAAAATTTCCATATTTCTCCCATTCATACCCTTTTCCTTCTCTCCACTTGCTTTGCAGGAGTCTCGCATGTGCTGCAAACTCTGTATATGGTTCGTAGTCGGTATGATACTTTACTCTTTCTTCTTTTTCAGGGCGCATAATATTACTTCGCTGGCGTCTTAGCTTATCTACCAGTACTTTGCCTCGAATCTACACCTTTTTATGACTTTTATCTGATTCCTACGCGCGCTTAAATTCCCCCCTCACCTACTTCGTCGTCTTCAGCCCCATTTCCACACCCAGCTTCTCATACTGAACGTCGTTCGGCTCCCAAAGCTCCAGCTTATTGCCTTCCATGTCTAAGATATGGATGAATTTCCCATAGTCATATACTTCCATCTTGTCAACGATCGTAACACCCGACTTTTGCAGCGCTCCAACCAGCGCCTCCAGATGATCCACGCGGTAATTGATCATGAAATCCCTGGTCGATGGCGCAAAATAGGTAGATGAATCCCGAAACAGGCTCCATTGCGTATATCCCTTTTTCGTAGAATCCTGTGCCTGCCTCCATTCAAACACACTCCCATACGGATTCATATTCAGCCCCAGATGCGTCTGATACCACAGCCGCATCTTCTTCGGATCCCTACACTTGAAGAAGATCCCACCGATCCCCGTCACCCTGCCCATCCGCGCGCTCCCTTCCTCTGCAGTATGGATATAAGTACTGAATGCATATCCCAATCCCATCGATAGCGCCATCAGCGCAATAATTAACCACCTTTTCTTCATAGTATTCCCTCTCCAATGGATACCCATTGGGATGTTCTCAAATCAAATGTACTGATAGTTTCAATTCGCTGCCACTATTCTCCTGCTTAAAGGCCGGAAATACCACGACACCAAAGTCAGAACTAATAGCAGCATCGGACCAAAAAGTTCAATCGCTTTATCTCCCATAACCAGATGAGAAACCACAGCTCCCGTCATGGCGAAGAAGAATCCCGCATACGCCCATTCTTTGACCAAAGGGAATCGCGGAATAAGTATGGCTACAACGCCCAGCATTTTCCAGACCCCCAAAATGATCATCAAATATGCCGGATAGCCCAAATGTGAAAAATTTTTAGCTTCCTCGTCCATTCCGATTAATTGCACAATACCCGTAGATAGCATCCCGAGAGCAAGCCAGGCCGTTGAAATCCAGTAGATAACTTTATTCCTCTTTTCCATCGCCATTATACTATCTGATTTACAATCTGTTCCAGTCGGTTGTGAGCCATATTGATCCCCTGAGCAAAAGGCAGCTTCAGCATCTGATCCCTCAGTTCCACCGATTGATAGACCGCTTGTATCTGCAGCCTGCTCGCGCCCTCCCCGAGATGCTCAAATTCCAGAAACTCCAGCTGCACTCCAAAAGGAGAATTTTCCATTTCGAATGTCCGCGTAATTCTCTGGTTCGGAACAAATTCATGGATAACTCCATGAGCCTGAAATACAGGA
>JBBRLW010000390.1:0-2334 GCA_038231115.1 Bacteroidia bacterium | reverse complement strand
GACCAGTATTGCAGTCTCAATATAGCGAAATGCCGCGTCCGTGCACCGAGATAGCGTACCAGATGCGCATCGGTTTTATGGAGATGCCAGGCTGCGCTTCCGGCAAATTTGAACATCGCTGCACCGCGTCCCAGTTCCTGCAGATAGCCCGCAAGCTCATATTTGTAATTGCTTTCCTCAATGCTGGTTTGTAATCCACGCTGTGCCGTAAAGATATAGATCAGGTAGAGCATCAGCACCAGCAGGATCCCGAAGGCCAAAAATACAGGATGGTACAGAGACAGTAGCAGAAGTCCGAAAATGATCTGAATCGTTGCTGAAGGAACATCCAGAAGCAGCTTCCCGATCCCTTTCTGGATTACAACGGTATCAAAAAATCGATTGGTCAGCTCGGGGAGATAGTAATGCTCCATCGCCGGCAGACTCAGGCGCGGCAGCACATCCGCATACGAGAAAGCATACCGGACAAAGAGCTGTTGCTGAATCTTCTCAATGATCTTCATAACATTGATCTGCAGCAGCCCTGCCAGTCCGGATCCGGCAATGACAAAAAAGATCAGGACATAAAGCGACGTAGAAACAGCTCCGGCCTGCACAAAGGATATAATGCTCTGCACACCCAGCGGCAGCGAGAGCTGTACCAGTCCGGCCAAAAGCGCGTAGAAGTAAATGGATATGATCTCCTGGCGCTCAATACGCACAAGATCAAACAGCCGCAGCACCGGATTTTTCTTGATCGAAGTTTTTGTTGCCACAGTGCCGCAAAGCTACGGATTTGTTAGCGGCCGATTGCCTCCGATTGCTACACGAGTCCGCCCCTACGGGCTATGTACGTCCTGCTTTGCTACATCGTCGCCTAATCCCCAATCGCGTGCAAATCGGGCCGGCGCAACCTATACTTATCCACTTTTTGCTTCCCCTTATATTAATTTAGCTCTCTTAAAAAATTCTATTATTATATACTATTAGGGCTGTGGATATCGGGATAAGTTTTTATGAAACCCTGAAACCTTCAAGCTCTTAACATTTCCGTAACCTTAATCCACACGGTTTATCGGACTAAGTCTCTCTACCTAAGCCGAAGGATTTTCTTATCAACATGCCTCAAATTGGTTTCAGCTGATAAATATATTATTTCGGAGTATGGATAAGTACACTATTTATCGCCGGAGCGATGTTAAGAAACTGTGACCTATCCACACTATACCTTCCCTTCCATCTGTCCCTTGAGGATACGCACCTCTTTATCCGATAGCATCCGCCACTTACCACGAGGAAGATCATACTTTGTCAACATTCCGAAGCTCACCCGATCGAGCTTTTCCACAACATAGCCCAGGGCTTCAAAGGTTCTGCGGATAATTCGGTTACGTCCTGAGTGTAAACGGATTCCCAGGCGAGCGAAGTTTTCCGCGTCTGGCATCGCCAGCTCGTCAAACTCGACCCTGCCATCCTCCAGAACGACCTGCTTATTGATGATCGACATATAGTCGGCGTTGGTGAGGGGCTTATCCAGCTCCACGGCGTAGATTTTCTCCACATGATGGGTCGGGTGGAGCATCTGATTGGTCAGATCACCGTCATTGGTCATGAGCAGCAATCCCGAGGAATTGCGGTCCAGGCGGCCTACGGGATACAAACGTTCTCCGCCCGGACGCTTGATAAGGTCCAGGACTGTTTTGCGCTCATGCTCGTCCTTGGTGGTGGATAAGTATCCACGGGGCTTGTTGAGCAGGATATAGACGTACATCTGCGGCTGAATCTTTTTGCCTTCCACCCGTACCTCGTCCTGCATGGTCACTTTGGAGCCTAACTCGGTAATGACTTTCCCATTCACGCTCACCTTGCCTTCAATAATCAGCCGATCGGCCTCGCGGCGGGCGCATACGCCGGAGTTGGAGATGTATCGGTTGAGCCGGACGAGGTCTCCGCGACCAATTTCTCCACCGAGATTTGAGGGGATCGGCTTGGGACGTGGTTCCGTAGATCGGGGATTTGAGGACCGGGGAGGGCTGGGTCGGGAATTGGAAGTATTTTTGTTCTTTTCCGTAGGTGGAGTATTGCGCCTGCTTTTCATCTGCTTATAATTACTGAATATCTATTGATTCGCATCAAAAATAATTTGAACCCTGTATCCGCACCAAATTCAAGCCAGAAGCTGATGGGCGGGCTAAGTAATGCCTCCGGCCTGGGCGCGCGCGCAATGCTCCGAGGGGATAGCTTCGTTTATTTATGGAGTAATATGCAGACAGGTGCTGAGCAGGTGACGCCCTTTGCATTACCTGCTCAGCCACTTGCATTACCCCCTAAGCTGTCATTTCGAGGAAGGCCTTC
>JBBRLW010000389.1:0-2335 GCA_038231115.1 Bacteroidia bacterium | reverse complement strand
TAGCCTTTGCCCATCTGCAGGCCGGACCGTTTCCAACACCTGTTGTGGTTTTTTCTTCAAGATTGCCGCTCACATCTATCCAGGACGTTCCATCATAATAGAATAGGCTTCGTACGTTATAATTGGAAAGAACTGCTATCAATTCCTGCGGCTTATCGGGATTGGTACTGATGCAATTCACATATCCAATCATTTTAGTCGAAGATATATCTGTACGTACAGGCTGGCCCGTATTTGCATGAGGAAGCTTGTAAACGTGTCCGTTTGATGATCCAAAATACAATGTATTATTCCCATCATTTGCTGAATGCAAACAAGTGATCTGACTGAAATCTGCAGTCGCATTCGTCAGACTTGACCATCCCCGAGTAATAGGATTATTCTTAATATCTTCCAATGGTACATATTGCAGACTGTCGTTCCGATAAATAATCCCGCTTGAGATATGGTACATCACTGTTTTAGATGCTGCATCCAAAACAAATGGATTAATGAAAAGCGCATTCGAACCTCCTTTGGGATCAATTCTTCCGAACCCGAGCTGTTTTCCATTCTGATCAAACCTGTACTTGTAAATCCGCCCCTGCTGAATGCTTACATACATACTGGTTCCGGAATCATCATCCGCAAGCGCGCAATAACCTCCATCTCCGCGGTGCCAGTTTGTCCAATTCGATACTCCCTTGCTCTTTGTCGAGGTAAAGTATGAATTGTTATCCTGCAGACCTCCCAAAACAATGTCAGAAAACTGATGTGTGTATTTAGGATCCTGATTTAGTGTCACCGTGTAAAACTGAGTAGTTGTGTACTGGGAATTCAGATATTGCCATTGAGCCAGGGAGTCCAGACAATTTTCGGTACGGCTGATTCCACCATCATGTGTGGAAATAGCGACTTTACTATTAGAAGGCAGGAAGATCAGGTTATGCTGATCAGAGTGATGATTGGTATAGGTATAATAATCTGTGATCTTTTTTGCACGGTTGTACCCGCCTATCCAGGATGTCTTTGCTTTAGTGGCAAATCCGTCATCTGATCGGTACACGTTCGTCCCCCCAAGGAAAACGATATTCTCATCCGTCGGATATGTTCTTACGACCATATCATATCCACCCTGAGTATTGAAGTCACCCAGCAGATAGCCAAACCTTTGATTATAATCCGGAAGATTGGCACTTCTATCTTCCCAGGTACTTCCGGTACCGGATCCATCCCCAGAGAGATATGTGTACTTATGGAATGAGTTCCAATCCTCACGATTTTCATATCCAATACCTTTGAATCCATATCCATTTGAACTGGTAAGGAAATAAACGACGTTTTCATTGGACTGGGCAATTCCAATTTTGATACGGCTATATGTTGGCGGAAAACCTGCAGGCGTAATCCTTGTCCAGGTTCCTCCACTTGACATTCTCCAGATACCTCGTGCAGAGGAGGGTCCATTGCTCGAAAGTGAAGCATAAATTACTCCTTTTGTGCTGATAGCTACATCGGTCGCATCAGAGTTCTCTCCAAGTCCACTTGATCCTTTGAGGCTTATGGTAATTGTCTGACCGCCATCGGTACTATGAAAGATACCCGAATACGCTGCTATGTAGATTTCATCCTGACTGGTGTTTGCAGTGTTGACTGCTATATTCCAGATATAATCGGAAGCCTGAACAGATTGAGGCTTGTTCTGCGCCCAGAGCTGAGTCCAGCTTTTGCCGCTATCTATGGATTTATATATCCCGTCTCCACTTACTACATGACCACCAATTCGTTCCCCCGTTCCTGCATACCAGATGTTTTCTTTACCAGAACGTGTATCCTGTGTAATGCAGGTTATTGATTGTATGGTTTGTACAGACGAGGTTTTGCTCCAGCTTTTTCCCTGATCAGTACTTCTCCAAATTCCTCCGGTTACACTGCCTGCAAGCATAATCTGCTCATTTTTGACATCAATTGCAATTGAGCGTGTTCTTCCGCCCACATTTCCTGGACCGAGGCTATACCAGTCACTCATTTTTTTGCTTAGGCCTCCATATAATCCATTGGTATTTGGAATGCTGCGGGAAAATACGAGCGACCTCATCCGCGCCTGTTGCGGTATCAAACCAGTAGCAGGATCAGCATCCCGCATTTGCTCCCACTGATATTTGGCTGTTGATTCTTCTTCTGCCTCAAAGTCTGCGGATTCTCTATTGTCGAGCTTATCCAAACAAAAAAACGAGCTAATAACTATTCCCCAAAGGACAACTCCGAAATGGTACTTTTTTATCCACATATAAGTTAAGTATCTCCAAAGATAACCATTGATTAGTAGTGTCCATACATTTGTATCTAATATATG
>JBBRLW010000388.1:0-2337 GCA_038231115.1 Bacteroidia bacterium | reverse complement strand
GTTATAAATTTGTGTATATAGCTGATTCCGTGCATGGTTGAGGTAGCCCCCTGATCCGATATAGGACTTGACTTTTCCATAGTTATTGGAGCCGGCATCGTTATCCAGCTGACCGAGGGAATATTGTCCAATAATATCAAAGCTCTCGTTCTCGTCGGTTTGGTAGAGAGAATTGATCCATTTGAATCGGGTATGATTGTTAAGCGTATAGGTCGCGGTGAGGCCGTTGAGAAGGGTCTGGTAGCGGATCAGATCCTGTCCTGCAAAAGCTACATTCAGCTGATAACTCTCGCTGGCCGTTCCGAAGCTCGTTTTCTGCGACTCCGGTACCGATCGATAGGAGTTGCTTCCGTAATAGGTGAAGAGGCTGAGCTCGAATTTGGTATTGATATCGTAGGCCAGCAGAGACTGAATATCAGCAAATGTAGGCTGATACTGTCCTTTGATGTCCAGCGTATTAAGGAGATACTGATTGGTGCGGTAGCGTATGCCTCCGAGGTAGCGGAATCTATGGTTTTTGTTGGAGCCTTCTATGGAAGCACCGAGTCCGAGTAGGCTCGCAGAAGCATAGACGTGTGTAGTATCCGGCTGTTTATAGCGGATATCCAGCACGGAAGATAGCTTATCGCCATAACGTGCCTCGAAACCACCTGCGGAAAACGACAGGCTCTGCACCAGGTTCGGATTGATGATGGATAGTCCTTCCTGCTGTCCGCTTCTTACGAGTAAAGGCCGGAATATCTCGATATCGTTGATATAAACCAGATTTTCGTCAAAGTTTCCCCCCCGGACATTATACTGCGTGGATAGCTCGTTATTGGAAGATACGCCGGCAAACTTCTCGATGATGGACTTGATATCGCCCGTAGGAGAGGGCTGCTGGAAAAAGTCCCGCGGATTGACCGTTCTCGTCATTAGCGGCTCACGGAAAATCTTACGCGTGAAGACAAACTCCTCCTTCTGGTATATCGTGTTCATCTTGACCGGATTCAGCTGTAGCTGCTGTCCCGGGCTGAGCGCAGGCACATCTACGGAAGTTTTGGAAAATCCTCTGTATGAGTATTCTATGCGATACTTCCTTCCGGCAAGAAGCGACAGCGCGTATCTGCCCAGCGCATCCGAAGTGTCTGATACCGAAGCCTTCCGGACAGTAATTACGACACCGGATACCGCTACTCCCTCTGAGTCGGTTACAATCCCGCTGATACGCGCTTTATCCTGAGCTGTAGCCCGATAGCCCTGCAGACTGAAGATGGCTGCTATCAGGAGCAGGATAATATGCTTTGGCAGTATTCGCATTCAGTCAAAGATAAGGAATAACGTACAAGTACGCAGAATAGTATTGCAATCGTGAGCCGTCAGGCAGAAAATAGATGCCCTGTGAGCTATTCTGAAGCCGGATAAGGATCTCAGGCGGCTTAGGATTCAGGAGACGAGTCTGATAGCCAGATTCAATTTAAAATCAGCTGGTTTCTGAACCTCCCTGCGCTATTGATTGTAATTATCGCTTAAGCTCCAAATTTCAGTTCTACTACAATGATGGCTCAACCCAATGATGACATGCAAAAGGTCATCGATACGTTTCAGGAAATGTACCCGCTGCCTGTTGAAAATCTGACTCCTGCGCACGCCCGCGAGAATCCGTCGCTTACCGATGCGGCAATGAGCATGATCGGACATAATCTGCTGAAACGCACGATGGTTCCGACTCCGGAGTCGGTAGCAAGGGTAGAGCATCGTATTATTCGTGGAGAAGATGGCTCCGAGATCATGATCCGTATTTATACGCCTGCCGGAGATGGGCCGCATCCGGGACTGTTGTACATCCATGGCGGCGGATGGGTCATTGCCAGTCTGAATGTATATGACCCTTCGGCGCGCGCGCTCTGCAATGGAGCTGGTGCCGTCGTAGTGTCGGTTGCCTATAGCTTGGCACCGGAGAAGAAGTTTCCGACGGCACATGAGGAGACGTACAATGCATGGAAATGGCTGACGCATAATGCAATGACGCTCAATGTAGATCCGGCACGGATTGCCGTATCCGGAGAATCCGCCGGAGGAAACATGGCCGCTTCCATCTGCATCCGCGCCAAAGCCGATGGCATAAAAATGCCTGTACATCAGCTACTGATCTATCCAGTCACACAGACGAGCCTGAATACGCCTTCCCATATTGAGTACCGCGATGCAAAGCCGCTCAACGGAGCGATGATGGTCTGGTTCATGGGACATTTTCTGAACAATCCGGCAGAGGCTGCCGATCTGCGCCTGAATGTATTGGCTGCGCCTGATCATACGGGTCTGCCACCGGCTACGATCATTAATGCACAGATTGAT
>JBBRLW010000387.1:0-2347 GCA_038231115.1 Bacteroidia bacterium | reverse complement strand
TGATTTATCCTAAGTACCAGTCAGCGATAATAAATTGATCCTGTGATTGATTAATACGTCTGCGCGATGCTTTCTTAGTGATAGATTCAGCGGGTCGGCAACATTTTTGAACTATATTGCTTTCCAAAGGCTTTGCTAAGAGCCTATCCTTGAAATGATCCGAAGTTCAAAATCCATATATATCTGTGTACTGGCTGGCCTGAGCCTGTTATCCTCCTGCGGGAGTCATAAAGCTGCGATGAACTCTGCAGGCGGCTCCAAAAAAGCTGTTGAAGGGAAAACGACGCTTACTGCGCGCCAAAAGCTCGAATTTGATAATTACTTCTTTGAGGCTCAGAAGAATAAGCTTACATCGAACAAGGAGCGGGCGATGGAGAATTTCCAGAGAGCGCTGAGCGTGGATCCGAACTCTTCAGCGGTGTACTACGAGCTGGGGACGCTGGCGTTCAACTCATCGCGCTTTAAAGTAGCAGAGGAATATCTTAAAAAAGCCATCCAATTGCAGCCCTCAAACAAGTGGTATTTGCTGCTGCTTGGGGATGTGTATGAGAATCAGAAGAATTTTGATGCGACGCTGAAGGTATATGATCAGCTGATCAGGCTGGATCCGGAAGAGCCTGATTATTATCTGGGGAAAGCGGCGATATACCGTTTTCAGAAAAAGCCTCAGGAGGAGCTAAAGACTTTTGATGCTATGGAGAAGCAATTCGGGCTGATCAACGACGTATTGGAAGGGAAATACAAGGCGCTGCTGAATCTGAAGAAATATGATGAGGCGGAAGCGTTGCTGAATAAGCATCTGGAGCTTAATCCAGGGGATATTAAAGTACTACGGATCCTGACGCAGACCTATCTGATAGCGGGAAAAGAAGATAAGGCGCGGGAAACCATGAAGCGGATAGAAATCATCGCGCCTAATGATGGCTATGTCCAGCTGACCAATGCCGAGTACTACCTCAAGCAGGGAAATCAGGAGCAGTACATGAATTATCTGAAGAAGGCTTTTGGGAATCCGGAGCTTCCGATTGATGCGAAGATTCCGCTGATTCTGGAGAATTATCTGCAGGGAAAAACGGACTCGCTGCACATGGTAGAAGGAGAATCTCTGGCTATCCTGATGACGCAGGCGCATAGTACCGATCCGCGGGCGTACGCATTGGTGGCAGACATGCAGTATCAGCTGGGGAAGCTGGCGGCAGCGCGGGAGTCCTACCGGACATCGCTGAAATATAAGAAAGAAACATTCGCGATCTGGGGACAGGTGATGTCAATCGATATAGAATTAAGAGATAATGAGGCGCTTGACTCAGACTCCAAACAGGCGATGGATCTGTTTCCGAATCAGCCGGCGAGCTATCTGTATAACGGACTGGCGAATCTGGAGATGAAGAAATATCCGGCAGCGTTGAAATCTCTGAAGGCAGGCCATGCTTTAGTATTGGATAATAAGGGTTTAGAATCACAATTTGTTCAGAACATTGCGGAGGTGGATTACAGGATGGGAAATTTCAAAGAGGCATTTCAGGAATTTGATGAGGCGCTGGTACTTGACTCTTCCAATCTGCTGACCCTCAACAATTATGCGTACTATCTGTCGCTGAAAAATCTGGATCTGCCAAAGGCCGCGCGGATGTCCCGCATGACGGTAGAAAAGGAGCCCGGGAATGCTTCATATCAGGATACTTACGGATGGATACTGTTCAAGCAACAGAAATATGATGATGCCGAGAAATGGATTCAGCGGGCATTGACACGGGATGGTGCCTCCGCGGAAGTGCTGGAGCATTATGGCGATGTACTACTCAAGCTGGGACGTATGCCGGAAGCGCTGGAATACTATCAGAAGGCGCTCCATGCCGGAGGAGATACGCAGAAGCTCAACCGGAAAATATCAGAAAAGAAACTAAGTGAGTAGCGTGCTGTTTGCAATCCCGATGAGAAACCTATGGATGCGGTATTTTCCGATGATCATTATAGCCGGGCTGATGCTGGCTTCCTGCCATAAAAAGCGAAATGTGCAGACGGCGACTACAACTACATCAGGTGAAAAATCATTGGCTGATAAAAAGCTCTCAGAGCTGATCAAAAACATCAATGCGCTTCCCTATGACTATAAATGGCTCCGGATCAGGTCGAAGATCAGCATCCATACGCCGAAGATAAATAATTCGGCGGGGCTGGTTTTGAAGCTCAAAAAGAATGAGCTGGTGTGGGGATCGGCGAGCTTCATCATCGAAGTGGGGAAAGTCCTTATTACCAAAGACAGCGCGCAAATACTGAATTATATCAACCGCAATTATATTGGCTATCCGATATCGGATTTACAGGCGCTGACGGAAATTGATGG
>JBBRLW010000386.1:0-2355 GCA_038231115.1 Bacteroidia bacterium | reverse complement strand
CCAGTCCGCTGTGTAGGCACGCTCCATTTCCTGACGATTGACTTTACCCTCCAAAAACAGCAATGCGGACTCTGCAGCGAGCTTGGAGGAGTGAAAGGCCAAAGCCATTCCGTTGCCACAGAGGGGTGTAATCAGTCCGGCGGCATCTCCGGCCATAAGGATGTGATCTTCAATGGCCGGTTTAGGCTCAAACGATATTTCGTTGATGACCTCAGGCTTATCATATAGATTTTCACCGGACTCAAAAATATGCTTAAGCAAAGGATTTTTGTATAGGATATTCTCTTCCATAGCCGGAATACCTTTATAGGCCAGCAGATTCTCGCGGCGGGTCAGGTAGCAAACGCAGACTTTGTCTTCTTCTATGGCATTCACGCCGCAGTATCCCCGTGAGAAATTATGCAGCGCCACAGTATCACGTGGAAAATCAGGCAGTAGCTTATGATACTTGATACCGACGTAAGGTGAGCGCAGACGGAAGAATTTCCGGTTGAGTGCTTTATCCAGATTAGAGCGCTTACCGAAGGCTCCGATAACCACGCGGGCTTGTATCGTGTCGCCTCCGAGGAGGCTAATATGATGGACATTTTGGGCAGCGTCATATATGACAGATTCGACACGCTCGTTCAGCCTGAATTGCCCCCCATGCGATAGTGCCTTCATATATAGATAATTATCGAGCACATATCGGCTGATACCGAATCCACCGAGATCAAGTGCCTGATGCAGGGAAGTCCCTTTGCGGGAGCTGATCCATAGCCGGCTGATCTGTGCGGGTGCCAGAGAAGGAATATCCACACCGAGTGAAGCTAAAAAAGGCAGGACTTCATTGGAAACGTATTCTCCGCATACTTTGTGGTGCGGATACGTTTTCCGCTCAATGAGAACAACGCTTTTTCCGGCCTGTGCTATCTGAATGGCAGCACTGAGTCCGGCCAGGCCTCCACCGATAATGGCAGCGTCATACGTGGAATGGATCATATAAAAAGTTAAACAAAAAGGGAGCTGAATATAGTTCGGATGGAAAGCCCTACTCCCTACCCTTCTCCCTGAGCCGGCCATTACGGTAATAATATCTGAAGCTATCGGTGCCTCCGGAGGGGCAGCAGCGGGCATCCTGAGGACGGAAGCGTGGGAAAGTGCGGAATATGGTGTCCGAAATAAAGCGGAAGCTGTCATCACCGCGATACATGGCCTGGTCGCGCTTGCGGAGAAATGGTATCCGAATTAATGCTTTCTGCTGGCTGAAATCGAGCATAAACAGGAAGCGCTCGGTTCCGGAGCCAAAGCTGCGACTAAGGAGCAGAACTTCCGAAGTAGAATTATGATCCAGATCAGTTAAGAGTGGTTTATATATCTGACCTTCAATGTTATAGATCAGCTCATCCTTTTTGCCCAATGGATGACTCCGATCTGTGCGGATGAGGAGGATCAGGCTTGCTGCCGATCTGTCTCCGGAATTTTGTCCGCAAATGAGCTGGTAGCTATATTGGCTGTCAGTCAGATTGAAGGTTCTACGATCGCCGGAGGGTATATTCTGGAACGTCGTATCTGATTCAGACTCACTTGTGCGGACGGCAGGATCGATTCCCGGGCGGCAGGCGTAAATCGAACAGACAAAAAATATCAGGATAGCTGAGCGTACAAAAATCATCGCTTTATAAGCGTAAAGATAAGCCTGTCCCTTGTGTAGGAAGGCATATCACCGGGACTGTCGCTCTCGTTTTTCAGGGAATAAAATTCCAGCTTTCCTTTATGTGAACGCATCTGATACATACAGCTGGTGATATCTTTATCCTCTGATTTACAGAAAGTAAAAGTCGAGTTATGAGGGGACATAGTTAATTCATCGCCGCCCAGGGCTATACTGAGATGGTCGAGCGTATCTCGGGGCCAGCCTTTGATATGTCCGGAGGCGGAGATCGTCAGCTGTGCATCTGCCTCACGGGATCCTATCACAGACAGCGTCCATTGACCGGCTATCATCAGGCTATTGATATAGGCCTCGCCTCCAAGCTTCCAGCCATCCTCACCGGAGCGGGCAAAGCTATCCGGGATACGCATCAGCTCGTCAATGACTTTACCGCTGGAGTCCTGGACAGTCATACTCTGGTCTTTATCACCCATACGGAAATCATATATCTGATTAACATGGAGTTTGTGTCCCTTGCGGGAAGTAAAAGGAAATACATCGGCCTCGGTACCGAGGTTATAGAATTTGAGGGAGGATCCGGTGTCCATGAGGGCTACCTCGAATCGATTGAGTCCTGCAGTTTTGGAGACATCATGTGTCTGACGGATGCGCTCGGCAAAAGCACGGCTCACATAGTTTCCCGCCCAGGCATGGTGAATTTT
>JBBRLW010000385.1:0-2358 GCA_038231115.1 Bacteroidia bacterium | reverse complement strand
TGAAAAACGTAGCTGCTGGCGCAAATCCGATGGATTTGAAACGTGGTATGGATAAAGCCGTCAAAGCGGTAGTGGAGCATCTGAAATCTATTTCCGTAGCCGTTGGAGACGACAATACGAAGATTGAGCAGGTGGCGACTATTTCAGCGAACAATGATCCGGAAATCGGAGCACTGATTGCCCAAGCGATGCAGAAAGTCGGGAAAGAAGGTGTAATCACCGTTGAGGAAGCCAAAGGACCAGACACGTACGTGGATGTTGTGGAAGGTATGCAGTTTGACCGTGGATATCTTTCTCCGTATTTTGTAACGAATGCCGAGAAAATGGAAGTAGAGGCTGAAAATCCTTATATCCTGATCTACGACAAGAAGATCTCGAATATGAAGGAGCTGCTTCCGGTACTTGAAAAAGTAGTTCAGACGGGGCGCCATCTGGTGATCATCGCTGAGGATGTAGAAGGCGAAGCACTGGCTACGCTGGTGGTAAATAAAATCAGAGGAACGCTGAAAATATCGGCAGTGAAGGCTCCGGGCTTTGGAGATCGCAGAAAAGCGATGCTTGAAGATCTGGCTATCCTGACTGGCGGAACGGTTATTTCCGAGGAGCGCGGTTACAAACTCGACAATGCGGATCTGACTTACCTCGGACAGGCGGAGCGTGTAACGATTGACAAAGACAATACGACGATTATCAACGGTGCTGGTAAAACAGATGACATCAAAGCACGTGTATCACAGATCAAACAACAGGTTGAGAACACGACTTCTGACTATGACAAAGAGAAGCTTCAGGAGCGTCTGGCTAAATTGGCCGGAGGTGTTGCGGTACTCTATGTAGGTGCGGCATCAGAGGTAGAAATGAAGGAGAAGAAGGATCGTATTGACGATGCGCTTCATGCTACGCGGGCAGCGGTTCAGGAAGGAATTATCCCGGGTGGAGGTACTGCCTTTATCCGCGCAATTCCGGCGATCGCAAACATTGATACGCAGAATGAAGATCAGAAAACAGGTGTGGCTATTATCCGCCGCGCGCTGGAAGAGCCGATGCGTCAGATTGTGTTCAATGCCGGAATGGAAGGGTCTATTGTGATCAAGGAAATTCTGGATAGCACTGATAATGGCTTCGGATATAATGCACTGACTGATAAATACGGTAATCTGTTTGAGCAGGGTGTTATTGATCCGACGAAGGTGGCACGTGTGGCTTTGGAAAATGCTTCCTCGGTTGCGGGGATGTTCCTTACTACGGAGTGTGTACTTGCGGACGATCCGGAAGATGACAAAGGTGGCGCCGGTGCCGGAGGCATGGGCGGAATGGGTGGCATGGGCGGAATGATGTAAGATCATTTCCGTTGATGATATCCTTCTACATTATTGCATAAGGATTTACAAAAACCATTTTTATACAAATCCCCGCTGAGATTAGCTTTCAGCGGGGATTTTTGTGTTATATATATCTATATAGGGATGTATAGGGGCTACATATTGCGGCGGTATTGTCCACCGACTTCGTAGAGTGCCTGTGAGAGCTGTCCTAATGAGCAGTACTTACAGGCCTGCATGAGCTGCTCGAAGACGTTTCCGTTGTTGATTGCGGCGGCTTTGAGGTTTCGGATGACTTCTGGTGCCCTGGAAGCATTGCGCTGCTGGAAATTCCGTACGGCGGCGATCTGATACTCCTTTTCTTCGGTAGTAGAGCGGATAACTTCCTGCGGGATGACCGTCGGGGAGCCGGTACGGGAGAGAAAGGTGTTGACTCCGATGATGGGATAGGCACCGGAGTGCTTAAGTCCTTCGTAGTAGAGGGATTCTTCCTGGATGAGGTTGCGCTGGTACATAGTCTCCATAGCGCCGAGAACACCTCCGCGCTCCGAGATTCGGTTGAACTCGGCATATACGGCCTGCTCCACGAGGTCGGTCAGCTCTTCGATGATGAAAGCGCCCTGGAGTGGATTCTCGTTTTTGGCGAGTCCAAGCTCGCGGTTGATAATCAGCTGGATAGCCATAGCGCGGCGCACGGATTCCTCGGTAGGCGTCGTGATTGCTTCATCGTAGGCATTGGTATGCAGTGAGTTACAATTATCGTAGATGGCGTAGAGCGCCTGGAGGGTGGTCCGGATATCGTTGAAATCAATTTCCTGGGCATGGAGCGAGCGTCCGGAGGTCTGGATATGGTATTTCAGCATTTGGGAGCGGACATTGGCTCCGTACTTGATCTTCATGGCCTTAGCCCAGATCCGGCGGGATACGCGTCCGATGACGGCATACTCGGGATCGATTCCGTTAGAGAAAAAGAAGCTGAGATTGGGGGCAAAGTCATCGATGTTCATTCCGCGGCTGAGGTAGTACTCTACAAAGG
>JBBRLW010000384.1:0-2373 GCA_038231115.1 Bacteroidia bacterium | reverse complement strand
GGAGTTCGCGATGCCTGAGGAATTTCAGCAAAAATTAGAGGAAGATCCGGCGCTGAAAGCAGCGTTTGAGTCCCTGAGTCCGGGACGTCAGCGCGGCTATCTGCTGTATTTTTCCGCTGCCAAGCAGTCCAAAACCCGACTCTCCCGTGTGGAGAAGTATATTCCGCTGATTTTCGAGGGCAGGGGTCTGAATGATGATCAGGAGTATAAGGGAAAGAGTAAAGGCTGATTTTCCCGGGCAATAATCCTTATCTTCGGGCAATGAGGTACCGATTGATACTGATCTGCCTGCTGTTGTGCAGCCAGATGATCCAGGCGCGCGAAAAGCGTCCCTATACGCGTGCGGACTGGCAGCTGAGCCTGGAGCATCCGGATACCTGGCGCACCAAAGAGTACGACGAGAAGACCGTACTAAACAGTCCGGTGGAAAAGAGCGGTGATCCGTATCAGGAGCAGATTGTGATTTCCCGCGAGCTGCTGACGGATAATAACAGCGAGATATCGCTATTCATCGCCGCCTCGGAGCAGTCCATTTCCGCAGGTCTGCCGTCGGCGAAGAACTATGTTATCAAGGATATCCGGACAAAATCAGGACTCAAAGGCAAGGAGCTGAGCTATGAAGCAGAGGTATCCGGAATACCGATGCACATCAGCCGGAGTATATTCATGCAGGGATCGTATGCGTATATCCTGACTTACGCCCGCCCTGTATCCGGTCTGCATCCTTTTGACAAAGAAGCCATAGCCATAGTCCGGACGCTGAAATTGTGGTGAGCCCTGTCCGTTTATAACATAGCCTACCGATGCTCCTGCTTACGGATTTTGATCGGGATGGCAATCACATTATTATCTTCATTGGATTCTTTGATCTTGTTCAGCGGATCTACCTCCACGACCAGATAGTATTCTCCGGACTTAAGCTTATCCGGAAGCGTAACATCCTGACCTTCAAAGGTCATTCCGTAATTATCTATCCCTCCTACGGAAATGCCCTGCACCTCCGGCTGGCAATCGGCATATCTGCCGAATCCGTAATTGGCCAGATTGGAAAATCCTTTGATCTGCTCCATCGTACCATCCTGACATAATCCGTTCTCGTCCGTACAGTTGCCGGAGTCAAAGAGGCAGTAGCTTGCTTTGGTACCCCGTCCGATGATTTTCCAGCGGCGCGGATCCATAGATCGGCCGCTGCGCTTCCGGAGTGTAAAATCTACCCAGTGCTCGGCATGGAAGTGCATGTGGCCGGGACGGTTATCGAAGTAATTGGTGCCGGCATCGCGGTAAAGCGAGGTGATCTGGTTTTCCTCGCGCCGGTAGATGACCTGTTTTATCACCTGACGGGGCGCCTCTCCATTGGGACAGGTATGATCTGCACCCGAAACGGTATCTTTCCCGCAGATCCATTTGCCGGTACCACGCGTCTCGACCGGTCCCCATCCGATGTTGGCCGTCGCTACGGCCAGCCGGATCTGATGCGGATAGGCCTTATCGTTCCAGGGATACTCCTCGTGCAGCAATTGCGTCATTTTTTCCGATACAATCAGGTCCGGCAGCAGCTCACATCGCTGGGAGCCATCGGCGCAGGCACATCCGGCGCCATTATTCTGATGACAGCGCTTGTACATCGGATCGGGCGGATGGTTGCCGAAGGTCAGTGTAAAGCTCGAAACTGATCCGGTGATTTCTTTGCGCAGATCATGTACGAGCAGCTCCCATCGGCCATTGGGATTCTGTCCATTATTGATGAACGGTATTTTTCCATCGGGAATGAAAGTCCCTTTGAAGGGCGCAATGCCTTCATACACATAGCCATTGAAACCATTCATCCGGAAACAGGTTTCCAGATAATCCACGCCCTTATCTCCGCCATTGCGATTGGTCAGCCAGATGGAAGTACCGTCCGGAGAAATCAGCTCTATTTTCAGGTCAGATACATGCGGATGCGATATATTGAGACAGGCTTTCTCCAGCCCGAAGGTCGAATCGAGATGCTCAGGCAATCCATTGACCATCAACGGAAAACGGATACCGATATCTTCTCCTGTAAAGTCAGGGATATCTCCTCCGTTGCCAACAAACTGCTGGGCATGAGTAGATAAGGCGATCATCAGAGCTGCAAGACTAAGTATCCATTTACGGAACATCATGCTGCAAAGTTAGGCAGGGATCAGTGAACAGTTAAATTCAAGAGCTATCTGCTCTTTCTCCACACCACACCACTCTACCTTATCCCGATACGCCGCTCCACTCCCAGTCCCTCGGCGGAGAATAGTTCGCGTTGATATTAAAGGTGAAATAATTGGTATCGGAGTAAATCATATCCTGAGAATAAAAGCCAGCGTTGCAAAGCGCTGGCTTATTAAAACAATTACT